>CAIJTL010001306.1 GCA_903823545.1 uncultured Planctomycetaceae bacterium | reverse complement strand
TCGTCGGGCAATACGCGATGGGCTTGGCGGTCTCAGGCCCGATCATGATGTTTGCCTCGTTGCAACTTCGGAAATTTCAGGCGACCGACAGCCTGCGTGAATTTCGATTCGGTGATTATCTCGGCTTGGTGCTGGTCAGCAGTGGTATCGGCTGGCTGACAGCTTCAGGAGTCGGCTGGTGGGACAGCCACGATGCCGGAGGCGTGCTTAACGTCGAAGACGTGCTGGTTGTCAGCTTGGTTGCGGTCAGCAAAGTCTGCGAGCTGATTGCCGGGACGTTTCATGGTCTGCTGCAGCAACACGAACGACTCGATCGCATCACGAAATCGAGCATTTTGCACTCCGCTATGTCGATGGTGATGCTCAGTCTGGGGGTATGGTTGACCGGCAGCGTGTTGTGGGGTGTGCTGGCAGATGCAGTCATGCAATCGGTGATCATTGCGACTTACGATGTTCCCGGTGCGTTGTGGATTCTACAGGTACAAAGTGATGCGACGACATCATCGAGATGGAAGCGACTTGTCACAGCGTTCACTGAGATTCGCCCTCGTTGGGAATGGACACGGATGAGACCGCTGATGATGCTCGGCTTGCCGATGGGCGTGGTGAGTTTACTGACGTCGTTACAGACCAACATTCCGCGTTACTTTGTGGAAGAGCAGTTGGGCAAAGCAGAGTTAGGAATCTTCTGCGCTGTGGCAGCGCTGATGATGACTGGAATCACGTTGATGCGGGCCTTGGATCAAAGCTGTATGCCGCGACTCGCGAAGCTCCACGCGGCAGGATGTTATCGTGACTTTCGCTGGTTACTGCTGAAGCTGATGGGCGTTTATTTGCTCTTAGGTGTTGCTGGCGTTTGGGTCGCACGATGGGGAGGCCGACCGCTTTTAAGCCTGCTTTTCTCGACGGATTACGCAATTCACACAGACGTGCTTGAGACGATCATGCAAGCGGCAGTCGCCTCCTATCTGGTCGGGGCGATCTCATCAGCACTCGTCACGACTCGTTGTATCAATCGCCAACTGCCGCTGCTTTGCGTCTCATTAGTTTCAGCGTTTGCCGCCTGTTATTGGCTTGTCCCGGAATACGGATTGTGGGGCGCGTCGATGTCGATGGTCCTCTGCAAGATCCCGTACATCGTCATCGGTGGCGCGATGCTTTTGCATGCCACTCGGGACGTCACGCCGAACGCCGATTCGCTCGTTGACACTTCGTCTGACTTGGCGACGACGGTGTCTGTCGAACCAACACCCTCAATACGGAGGGCCGCTTGATGTGTGGCATTACGGGATTGTCTTTGTCGCATCCGATGGACTGGGCCGAGCGGCGCATTGTCGAGATGACTTCGTCGATTCGACATCGTGGACCAGACTCGGACGGTCATTTTGCAAACACCGCGAAGACCGCATGGCTCGGTTTTCGGCGGCTGGCGATCCGCGATCTCGATCCACGGGCGAATCAACCGATGATCTCCGCCAGCGGGCGAACAGTCGTTGTTTTCAATGGCGAGATTTACAACATTGATGAGCTGACTGCGAAATTCTTGCCTGGAGTCACGCTACGCACAACCGGAGACACCGAAGTCTTTCTGGAAGCCTTTGAGCGGCATGGTTTGAAGATTTTCGCGGAATGTAACGGGATGTTCGGCGCCGCGTTCCTGGACGTAGCAAGCGGCCGGCTGACGCTCGTACGCGATCGCATGGGAAAGAAGCCGCTGTTTCTGTTTGAAGGGAATGACTTCATCGCGTTTGGCTCGGAACTCCGAACGCTACGTCCGTTCGGCCTAGAACCTGATCCTGAACAGTTACCGTACTACTTTCATTTCGGCTGGTTTCCGGCACCGTTGACGTTCTTCAAAAAGACAACGCAGGTCCGTCCTGGTGAGTCTGTCACAATCGCCAACGGTCGCATTGAGTCACGTCACAAGTATCACGACTTCACCGATTGGGCGTGGGGAACGAAGACCGAAACTGAAGTTGGTGTCGATGGGCTGAATGAACTCGATGTGCTCGTGGCTGATGCCGTGAAGCGACGAACGCTTAGCGATGTTCCGATCGGTGCGTTTCTCAGCGGTGGAATCGACTCATCACTCGTCGCAGCATACCTGCAAGCCACTGGACATCGCGATCTGCCGATGTTTACCGTCGCGATCTCGGACAAAAACGAAGCTCCCTACGCAGCGGAGATCGCGAGACAACTCGACTTGTCGCACACGATCCTGCCGTTTGACAGCGATAGTTTGCTGAGTTCTTTTAATCAGTTTCATGACACTTACGAGCAGCCCTACACCGATAGCTCGGGGTTGCCCTCAATGCTGCTGTGCAAAGCGGTCAAGCAGCATGTCACCGTTGCCTTATGCGGCGATGGTGGCGATGAATTCTTTGGCGGCTACCAGCGTTATGACTGGTTTCTACAGGCACTTCGTGCGCAACAAATTCCATCGGTTGCGCGAGCCTTGCTTGGACGTATCGCACCGTTGGTTGATCGACGTCGCGGTATGCGGATTCAAAGATTGCTCGAAACACGCGATGAAGCTGGCTTGTACGCGACCATCATCAATAGTTGGACTTGTCCGCAAACGCTGCCGCTGACGAGTGACTTGAATCGTAATACGGCAGCTCCCGAGCAATTGGTTCGCGACCTCTTCGCACGCATGAAATGCGACTCGCGTTCAAAGGCCGCTTGCTTCGATGCGACTTACTACATTCCAGAAGATCTCCAAGTGAAGCTCGATCGAGCCTCCATGCAAGTCGCCCTCGAAGTTCGCAGTCCGCTCTTGGATGTACGAGTGGCACGCTGGGGTGCTGAGCTGGCTCCTTCTGTCAAATACCGCAGCGGACCAAAGAGTGTCTTGCGTGACTTGCTTGCACGGCATGTTCCCAGGTCTCTGTTTGAGCGACAGAAACAAGGCTTTTCGATTCCGCTCCGCACGTGGCTACGCGGTCCGCTTCGCGACACGGTTCATGAAACCTTGAATCAACGAGTGATTCGCGAAAGTGGCTGGCTCGACACGAATCAAGTTGACTTGATTGAAGCTCGTTTCCAGCAAGGGAACGACGAATACGCAACTCCGCTGTGGAGCCTGTTTGTGCTCGCACACAACTTACAACGAAGTGCGGCGGCACAAGTGATAAACATCTCTGACTGCAGTCCTGATTTATTATCGAAGTCCAATCGAGCCGCGTGACAAACAAAACAAACGGTGGGCAACTCGCCCATTTCTTCCTCTGGATCGATTTCGTGAATACCCAGACCTTACCTCTTCCTAACTCACAACCTCGTGTTCGGTTCGCGCCGACGAAACGAGTCGCACCACCTGTCGTGGCCGCGACAGGAAGCTCGCTGCAATTATTCTTCGCACAAGCAGCGATCTTTCTGTTGCCGCTTCCAGCTCTGAAATACACATCGACGAGCATCATTCTGGCGGACTTATTTCTGTTACCTGCGATCGTGATGAATTTGGGATATGCGCTGCGGCAGATTTACGCCTTTCAGGTTCCGTTGTTGTTGGCGTTCCCGTTTTTTTTGCTTTCTCACTTACTCGATCCCGACTGCGAGCTGATCACCATCTTTCAGATTTGCTATGTCTGGGGCCTTCTCGTCCCGTTCGGTTGGTGTGCGTTCGTGAATATTCCGGTGCGTCGGATTGCCTACTTGGTCCTGGCCTCGAATGTCTTGAGCATCGTGGTTGCGCTCGGTCAATTCGTGGGGTTCATTCCCAATTTGCCAACACAGAAAGTGATTGAGTTCAAAGGCTCCTTGAGGCGTGCAGCCGGGCTGATGTTGCAATGCAACGCACTGGCGATGTCTCTGACGCCATGCTTTCTACTGTTGCCTTACCTGCCGCGCGTTTGGCCTCGGATCGCTACCTGCTTATCAATTTTTATCGGCTACATGACCACCGTTTCAAAGTCGGTCATTCTGGCAGTACCGGGGATGCTGTTCTATTTCCTGTGGCGTGAACCCGAGAAACGAAAATTTCTACTCTCCGCAGTGGTCGTGAGTGTGATTGGGTTAGGGTTGCTGTCTCAGTCTTCGACGAGCATTTGGCAATTGTTAGATCTTGCCAACGATGCCGCACAAGCTCGTTTGCTAGGTGCCGAAAACTCCTTTGATGAACGCTCTAACCTCGTCCAAATTGCCTTGGAGTACTCTCGGCAATGCCTCCTACTAGGCTTTGGAACCGAAGGGACGATGATTCGCATTTCGGAGAACACTGGCAACACGGTCCATGTCTTTTATCTCGGTTTGGTCGTGATTGCCGGATACCCCGCAGCCGCGTTGGTCACCATCGGCATGCTGCTGATTATTGGGACGCTCTGGATGCAGCGTGACTACAACCTAGCGATCTATTTGGTCGCACAGATGCTCGCCCTGTGCGTGATGACGGTGCTTTACGTGAGCTTTCAATATGCACCGCTCATGATCGCGGCCAGCGTCCTTGCGGCAAACGACATGCGAGCGTCGACACAACGGTTGCAACGCCGATCGCTCAATTCGTAAGCCATCAAGTGATCGTGATTGCGGGCAGTCGTTTTCGCGTCTCGACAAAGTTCGGCGTGTGAACAATCTCCACTTACGCCGCGTGACGTATCGGCATCTTGAGTGTGGTCGGCTCTTCGCAGAGATCGCAATACTCCGCCTGTGTCAAATTGAGCAGATCGCCGCGGCGAACCCATGCGGCAGCTTCGCGAAGAATTTCACCGAAGAACTCCAACTGCTGATCGCCGGTAATGAAATTATGCGGGTGCGACCAGAGATGGATCATCCCTCCGTGCTTTGCAGCATGTGCGAGCATTCGCGACCAACGCGTGACGCTCAGCTTCACTGGAATCCGCCGTCGCAGTCCGACTCGCCAGTTCAGAAAGTAGCCAGCAGGAATTGCCGTCGCGAAGTTTGTTTCCAAGGCAGGCTCTGAATGCGGCTGCGGCTTCTGCCACATCTTGAGTTCACGCCCGAGTGCCGCGAGCGCATCCCAGCGAGATTGAATCGACTCCGGCACTGGCAGGCTCAGACGTCGCATGCCGATGTACTCGCGGAAGCCATCAATTCCCGCAGGTTTGAGTGCGTCCAAATAGCCGGCTTGGTTTCGCGGAAAAATCAACGTGCGCGACGTAAAGTTTTTCAATCGTCCCACGGCCGCGACTAAATCCAATTCACGCTCGAAATCAGCACGAGTCAAAGAATGATCTTGAAGCGCAATGTGCTGAAAACCGTGCGTTCCCAGTTCATGACAACCCGCTTCGCGAATGATTTCCAAGCACTCTGGACTGAGCCAGCCACTCGTCTGATCTTTCGCCACAGCGTCCAAGAATTCCTGCGTTCGCGGCCACTGCCGACCGGAGATTGTTTCAAACCATTCAGGATGCTGTCGGACTTCGTCAGGCGTCAGCACGAACGTTCCGACAAACGCAAATGTCGCTCGTAGATCGTTGCTGTCGAGAACATCACGCAAGCCACGATACGCGGCGATGAGCCTCTCTTGAGTAATCTGTTGCCGCAGAGTGGGCGTGAGCGTCGATGGCCCCCACAAGCCTTCGCAGTCGAACGACATCGTGAAGACGCCGGGAAGAGTGGTCATTACAGTGTTCCTATTGGTCGCTTCATTTTTGTCCGTTGGCAAGTCGATCCATCACGCCGCTGCTGGCAATGCTTCAAAGCCGATATCCACCGCCTCGCCATTGAACGAAATCGCTGTCGGCGGCGTCCCTTTGCGAGCCGAGAGGAATGTCTGCGGCCCGTTGGCCTGAGGTTTCCAGCCCATCTCCGCATAGACCTGATTCAATTCCGGTGACGCGCAGAATGTGAACAACAACGTTCCGCCATGTCGTCGAATCAAGTGCTCCGCCAATTTCACTAACGCGGCGAAGCGGTTCATTTCGCTCGCTCGCGCGGCAATGATGCGACCGACGTTGAAACCGTGTCGCGGCCCCAACGACAGAATGATCGCATCAGAAATTCTCCCGCTCTCTTCGAGCCACACGACCGCATGGCGCGGGCCAAGCTCATGGAAGAACCGCCATCGCAAAAACTCCGGCGAGAATTCTGGCCCGATCGTCGTCGTCCGAGCTTCATTGAACGCGTCCGCCAATTGTTCGAGTTGCGAGTCGGTTGGTGCCGTTCCCCACCACGCGGCACTGTGCGCCGAGGGCAGGCGTGTCGCTAGAATCCCTTGCGGAAAGTGACATGCAGCGGGATTCCATCCCATCACCTTCTGTGCTCCGAGTTGCCAACCGACTTTCAGAGGACGGAGCACGCGGCGATACCAACTCGATGTCAATGGCACGCACTTGAGTCGCTGATACAACAGGCCGAGTGGTCCAACAGCACTGGGAATGATTGACAAATCATGTTGCTGAAGCGTCTTCATGACCATTTTGGTGCCGATCCCCTGCCGATATTCCGGGGCTACCATCAAGTTGTGAATCGCAGGGACAACGACTCGTTCGTTTCCAATTCGCCACGGGACGTTCATCGCGTGGACGCAGCCCACGACATCTCCGGTTGTCGTGACAGCCATCAAAGAGTCAGACCATTGGCCACCAAACGGATTCTGTTCGTAAAGCCAACTCAGATACCGTTCGTTCGCCGCTGACGTCGTTGCGCCAAACTGTGTCGCAGCAAAATTGAGATACGCTGTCGCGTGCGACGGTTTGCCTTCCTGGCATTCGACTTTTTCCATGCTCGCTTCTTCCTTGAGGCAAGTTTCACTACAGGCACTAAGCTGAGTGAGAGACCGCTTTTACAAACGGTTCAGCGAGCAGGTCAATCACACTTCGCAAGGCAGGCGACTCGCCTGCACAGCGGCTCTTCATAACAAATTCAAACCGAGCAGCTTGAAGGGGACTTTCAACGCAAAGGTGCGAAGAACGCGAAGAACCGCAAAGGAAAAAGGGGCTCCGCAATCAGTAATAGAACGAGCCAAGCGAGGGAGTATTTCCCGCCGAGGCGCGGGGGCCGCAGAGTTTGAAGAAAGCGGGAGTTGGGGCTCCTCAGCGATCTCCGCGCCTCTGCGGGATAATTCCGGTTCTCAATTCAGAGCTGCGCACCATTGATCCCGATGATCTGCCCTGAAACAAAGCCAGCAGAATCGGACAGCAGCCATTCCACCGCGCTCAGGATGTCGTCTGGCTGGCACGCACGTCCCATCGGGATCGCCGCCACTTCCAGTTTCTTTCGACGTTCATCTGCTTGGCCATTCATTCCGACGGGAACGAAGTTCGGACACAGTGCGTTAGCCGTGATTTTCTTGCCAGCCAACTCCGGAGCGAGCAGCCTGACGGTGTCTTCCAACGCCGACTTACCGAGCGAATACGCAGCCATGTTGACCGAAGGCTTCTGTCGACCGGCGACAGACCCAATCGCAATCAACCGTCCGCCATCCTCGCCGACTCGCGACGCAAGCAATCGCGCGAGGTCGATCAGATGCGTCGTCCCATAAGCTAGCTGCTGCTGAAGCAATTCCGTGGCGACGTGCATCAAGCCACCTTTCGGAAGTGATGGCCAAGCCCCATGGACGACGGCAAACAAGCCAGTCTCCGGCAACGCGCTCGCCAATGTGTCGCACCAATCGGGCTGAGCAAAATCGAGTCGCACGCTGTTGACGTGCGGATGATTGCTCAACTCATTCGGTAGTTCGCCGCGATTCACCGTGGCGATGACATTGAAAGTACGACTGAGCGATTCGATGAGCCGACGCCCGATTCCGCCAGAGGCTCCAGTCACCACAACAGTTCGGCGATTCGTCTCGCGATTCAACGGCAAGACGGTCGAGCGTTCGTTTGATTCAGCGAGTGAATTGGCCTCGTTGCGATCTTCATGCAGCGTGAATCCCATTCCGATTTCGGCGGTGACCAACTCGCGTCCGATTTCAGTGACGGTGACAGCCAATCGTCCCGATCGAGTGCTCCGATTCCACGCCACGATTTGGCCACGCACGCGCACCTGCGACGGGAATTTCAGAGGCGAAGGAAACCTCGCCTGCACGGAGGAGAGCAAGACTCGTCGCCCCGGTAGGTGCATACCAATCATCGCCGACGCTAAGCCAACCTGAAAAGCGCCATGAGCAATTCGCCCACCGTAGTTGGTTGCTGCGGCGTATGTCGCGTCCACATGCAGTGGGTTGTGGTCGCCGCTGTTCTCCGCGAACGCCAGGATGTCCTGCTCCGTCACGACACGATCGAACTGTGCCGTGAGGCCAATCGCGATCTCATCAGCAGAAAAGTCACGAGCTGTCGAAACGAATCCGTCGCTCATTTTAGGCGGCTGCTCGCAGGGCAGGGCGGGACAGATAATCGAGGATCAGTTCAAACGACAAGAACTCTTCCAGATCATCGGCGGGTATCTGCGTCTGAAACGTTTCTTCGATCACGCTCACCAACGTCAGCGTGGCCAACGAGTCCCACTGAGCCACCGAACTCACTGAGGCATTTCGCAGTTGTTTTCGTGGGACATCGGGAAAGACGACAGCCAGGCAGTCTTCAAGCTGCGACGCGATTTCGGTTGAGGGAGTCATGCGAGAGGACCTTTGCATACAAGGAAGGACAATGAGAATTGAATTGAGAGCGAGTCAAAGTGACTGGCCCGTTTGGTTCAGTGCCGCAGAGATCAGTGAGCAGTTCACGCAGAGGCGCGTTGCGATCCGTCGGCAGAAAATCGAAGTGAATCTGTTCGCAATCGAACCGCTCGAAGCACGATTGCAAGACTTGGTGTTCGATCCGACGCGAAAACGCGCGGCAGCTCAACACCCAAATGTCGATCTGAGGAATTCCGTTTCGCCATCGACCGGCAAGCACCGAAACCTTGCCCAGCGGGGCGTATTTGTCGGAGTAACGAGCCGCCAGCAAGAACGATTGCGGATCAGACAATCGACGTCGCCAAGTCGCTTCATCAAAGCGTTGGCCGTTCAAGTTGAATTGGTTCGTCTTGTTGATCAGCTCGAAACAACGCTCGTCCGGCATGTTCCATTCGAGCGTGATCTCGGCTTCGGCCTGTCGCAAAAACTCTTCCGGATCAATGGCGGCAGACGTGGCGACAGCACCGCTGCTTTTGAGACTGCTAACTCGCAATTGGTCTTCGACCGTGACGGTCGTTTTCCCAAACAGATCACGCATCTCGCCGATCAATCGCAGAATTGCCTCAGCATCGCCAGTCGGAAATTGTCGGCATTGAATGCCCGGAACACCCGCCGCAACTTCAGCCAATTCGATCGGACTGTCGTCGAGAAATAGCACACTCTCCGCACCGATGTTCCAAGTTTTCAGAATGCGTTGCACCGATTCTGACTTTGCTCCCCAGTTCGCTTTCACCGGGAACAATGAATCGCGCGACACGACGAGGTCGGTTCGTTGTAAACCTTGTTGAGCCACCAGCGGATCATTCTTGCTGGCCACTCCGATGAAGACTCCCAGTTCGCTCAACGAGGCCAACATCTCCTGATAGAGGCCGTGAGCCTGCGTCTTGTGATCTAAGTCCCACGAGATTTCGTCGACCCCATCTTCGCCAATGATTCCCGACCAAAGTGTGTTATCGAGATCGGTAATGATCCCTTTCATGGGAGCCGCCGGTCGCAGCAGATTCGCTAACGCCTCGGACAATAAGCAGGCGTGTTCCTGTCGGTACGGAAACCCGGTTCGCAGGTCGCTCGCGGCGTCGTACCGTGTGCTGATGGGCGAAGCCAAATCCAACTGCTGTGTATCAACGACGCGGACTTGAGAAGTCTGTGCAAGCCCCGCAGCGAATTCGGCCAACTGGCGACGCAATTCCAAAACAGTCGGATCAGACATACCACGCGGCGGCTTGAACATCGGCGGCAACGGCAATGTCGGCAGTGACAACGCGACGGTCGTCCGCTGACTCAGTTCTGTTAGCACCAACGACAACTCGCTCAATCGCATTTGCACGGATGACAAAATGTCCGCACCGCGATCAATGCGCCAACCGTGAGTACTCCGAAATCCCAGCCGTGAATCGAGATCGCTCCACTCCATCGGAACGGCAACACCATCGGGAGGATTCTCGATCAGGCGACGAAGTGTTCCCGGCAAATCACCGAATAACCCTACCTCGACGTCAATTCGCCCCGCCGAAGTTCGTTCGACAAGTTGTGCCGCGAAGAATGTTTTGAAGTGCAACGGAGTAAAGCCACAAGCCAACGAAAAGCCATGTCTCGCGGTCTCTTTGGCACGCGAGTTGACGGTTCGCAAGGCTTCGACAAGTGTCACGGTTGGCTCCCTGGGGCAGACCCGTGTCTGGCTAAGGAACGCCCGCGACGACGACTCCATTGGGCGCCTGCGTTGTCCCTGAATAGATCGGTGATGATTCTCGTTCACGAAAGGGGCGGGCTTTTAAGTCGGATCAAACAAGAGGGTCAAGATCATCAGCCGAGTCCCCCAGCCAGCAATAGAATCGCCCTGGAGTGCGGTGGCCCGACACCGCCCTTGATCAATTGAAATGGCGACATTCAAAGTCAAAGAACCGTCGTCACGAAAGTCGGTTGCTCAATGAACGGCTTCTGGTTGTTCGATGCCGTCTTTCCAATTGAAAGGAGTGCTGTGTCGAGCCACAGCACTCCAGGGATCGGCGTCGAAAACAAAAACCACCGGAAGGCAGAACGACGAACAGTTCGTCTTGCTTGCCACCGCGACCTGCAAGGGATGCAATGCCGAGGGATTTCTCGTCAGAAATGAAAGCGAATCGAACATGCCATGCACGACACAACAGGTCATGACATTTGTGGCCGAGTGCGACAGTTGCAAACGGTCGTTCGGAATTCCTTTGGCCTGTGACTTTTCTTATGGCGAACAAATCTTTTACGGCTCCGGAAACACGTTCGCTTATTTGCAATGTCTCGAAAATCAAGAGTGGCAAGATGCAACGAGCGAGATCGAGAAGATTTTGAAAAAGGTCACCGGACAGAAGAAACTTGAGGGGCGACAAACATTGCGTCGAATTGGCGAACTCACAGAACGTTTGGCTGATCCAATTGATCGTTTCCCCTATCCACCAAGTTGTCCACACTGTGGATCGAGTTCGGTCAGTTACAGTGACGCTACGCCGTTGGGATCAGTGAGTATGCCGATTGCGGCGTGGCGCACATTCTTGGCCATGCCCGATGCTGAAAAAGAACGGCAGGTGACCGCACGCTGGCTTGAATCAGAGCCACGACCATAGTGTGCGGTACATCGCATTGAACCTGGTACTGCATCATCCTTCAATTTTGAGCCTACCCATGCGAACGATCTTCTCGTCTCTGTTTGTCGTCTTCGCGGCATCGACTTGTTTTGCGGCTGACTTGCCACTGGTCACGGAGGTGGAGCATCAGCCATTGGTGGCGGCGACGGAGCGGTTGCTCGAAGCGTTGGAGTTTGTCGGTGCTCCGTTGCCGGCGGAGGATACGAAGGCGTTGCAGGGGGCGTTGAAGGAGACCGATGCCAAGGTCGCGAATCGGACCATTCAACGGGTGCTCGATGCGCATTGCGTCGTGGGGGTGACGATCAATCCGGAGAGTCGCGTGTCGGTCGTGGAGGGGCCGGTGGCGAAGCGGCTGATTCAAGGGGGCTGGGCGACGTTTTTGATCAAGGTGCAGAACGATGCGGGGATCACGCCGCAGCTCAAGCCGGAGAGTCCGAATGCCGCTCCGCTGTATATGCGCGGCTCGATCAACCAGCGGCAGAAGCCGTTGACCGATGAGAAGGACAAACTCGTCAAGCCGGAGGATGTGCCGCATCGGTTTCTGGACATCGCCATGTTCGACAAGCAGCCGCTGAAGCCGCAGTTGTCGGGGCTGGCGCTGGAGTATCGCATCATTCAGCTTTACTCGCGCGAGATCGGGCGGCGTGAGGCGAAGCTCGGATTCAATGTCGGGCAGGGGACGCAGGATCTCGGCTTTCGCAACACGGTGCCGATTCTGTTCAACGCGGCTCCATCGGTGGAGGTGGTGCTCGGCGTGAAGGATTTCGATGGCGAGCCGACCTCGGCGGCGTTCGTCATTCGCGACAAGCGTGGCAACGTCTATCCGAATCCGGCGCGGCGGCTCTCGCCCGACTTCTTCTTCCACAATCAGATTTACCGAGCGGATGGAGAATCGGTGTCGTTGGCTCCGGGGGAATACACGGTCGAAGTCAGTCGTGGTCCGGAATATGTCGTGCAGACATTGCCGCTAATCGTTGGTAGCCACGTTCGCCAGAACGTGGGTGCGACGGAAGGGACGAAAGCGACGGCAGGGACCAAGAAGGAATTGGCGTCGAAAGCCAATCCCCCACCCTCTGGCGAGGGTGGCTACAGGAGTCAGAAGTTCGACGTGAAGCTCACGCGCTGGACGCATCCGGCGACGCGCGGCTGGTTCTCCGGCGATCATCACGTTCACGCGGCGGGGTGTGCTCACTACGACAGTCCGACCGAGGGAGTCACTCCCGCCGACATGCTGCGGCATATTCTGGGCGAAGACCTCAACGTCGGCTGCGTGCTGAGCTGGGGTCCGTGCTGGTACTCGCAGAAGCAATACTTCGAGGGGAAGACGTCAGCCCTCTCGCGGCCGAATTACCTGATGCGGTACGACATCGAGGTCAGCGGCTTCCCGTCGTCGCACGCCGGGCATCTCTGTCTGCTGCGGCTGACCGAGGACGATTACCCGAACACGAAAGTGCTCGAAGACTGGCCAAGCTGGACGCTCCCCGTGCTGAAGTGGGGCAAGGAGCAGGGGGGCGTCGTCGGCTACAGCCACAGCGGCTGGGGTCTGCAACTTCCGGACATCATGCCGGATGGTTCGCGTGAAATGTTGAAAGGCTACGGCGGCGCACCCGATGGCTGGAAAGGCAAAGCCGCCGACAAGCTCCCCGACTACGCGATGCCCCGCTTCGACGGCATCGGCGCGAACGAGTACGTCGTGACGGTCGCTCACGACGTTTGCCACTTCATCAGCGCGGTCGATACGCCGTCGATCTGGGAACTCAACGTCTGGTATCACACGCTCAACGCCGGCTTCCAAGCGAGGATCTCCGGCGAGACCGATTTCCCGTGCATCTACGGCGACAAGGTGGGACTCGGCCGCATCTATGTGAAGCTCAACAAAGACCAGCCGCTCGACTTCGATAACTGGATTCTCGGAGTCCGCGACGGCCGCAGCTACTGCGGCGACGGGCTGAGCCATGTGCTCGATTTCAAAGTGAGTGCTCCATCTCAGACTTCCGAAGTTTCCAAAACTTCGGAAGTCTCAGTCGGCGAACCGGGATCAAACAAGAAGCTCAGCACACTCGAGCTCGCCAAGCCCAGCAACGTGAAAGTCTCATTCGACGTCAACGCGATGCTCGCCGATAAGCCGAACGAACAAACCGAGTCGATCCGCAAGCGCCGCCTCGACGCGAAACCGTACTGGCACATCGAGCGTTGTCGAATCGTTGAGAAGTTTCAAGGCTCCACTGTGG
>CAIJTL010001305.1 GCA_903823545.1 uncultured Planctomycetaceae bacterium | reverse complement strand
CCAATTCAATCGGCTTTGCACCACTCTCCAACGCCTTTTCGATCTGTTCGCTCAGGATTTCCTGTCGGCTCAACCATTGTTCCTTCAAGCCAATGACACGGTTAAGCAATTCGTCGGTCGCCGGATCATCGCTGTCTGAACTGACGACAATTCGTTCAAACTCCTTTGCCTCTCGCAATGCCAAGTCGATTCGATTGAATCGCTGAAGGAGCGTCATAAAGCTAACGCGTAGATTGGCGTGGTTCGGCTCCAACAAAGCGGCTTGGTAATAGGCGGCCAAAGCCTGATTGAAGCGAAGCTCGTTCGGGATATTCACACCTTGCTCACGCAAAATGTTCGCTTCGATTTGTGACAAGAATGAATAGGCTTCGCCCAAAACATGAAATGCTGCCGCTTGGTCCGGAACTTCGCCAAGCCCTTCGTTCGCTTTTCGGATCGCGAGCAAAGCCATCGCAACGGCGACAGGTTGTTCGATGTTCAACTGCCCGGTCGCGGCGGCATTCACATGCAGCAAGAGGTTCTCCGCCTCTTGTATCAAATTCGGGATCTTCTTTTCCGGGGGCGAGACATAGCGTTGAAACGCAGTCTGACGACGCGGCCAATCCGCGCGAGGCGAAGCATTCGGCGAATCGCTTTCAAAGACCGGCTTCACGAAGTTAACGCGATGATCGGCCAGATATTTCTTCCCTGCTTCCGACAAGTTCTGCTGGCGATAGAAAACCGCGCATGTCGCCCCGAGGTGAGTTAGTTGCCAATCGGGAGAGGTCAACAATCTGAAATACGTGACGGGCCTTACTCCGACCATGCGCGGCATCACGTGAGTCAATTGAAATCGATCAAACGTCTGCTTCCAAAGTTCTGCGTCGACGGAATCACTCGGCGGTGGATTCGCGGTCTGAGTCCCATCTCCTTTCGCTTTGGAATTCGGCTCACTTGTCGGAACCACAGGCGGTGCCATTGAGCGTCGCGTTCGATCGTGAAGCGACAGCAAGTTGTCGTCGCCAACTCCCGCGAACAGAGCAAGACGGCTATCGATGAACGGCTTTTGGTCGAGCCAAATCAAAAGGTCCCCTTGTTTGGGGGTCAGATTAAACGGGCGGTCGTCGATCGCATCGGCAACGGCTGTTCGATAGTCATCAATCATTGATCGCAGAGGTGTCGAAAGTCCTAAGCCCAGTCGCTTCCCATCGACACCAAACAGCGATTGATTCACGGCCATCACAGCTAACACGAAGAAGGCACAGACCGTGACCGCTCGCCCGCCACGAGTCAGCAACAACTCGCGAGTTTCGATCGAATAGGTTTGGCGGCAATTCAACTGATACCACTGCTGGCCATTCAACGTGGCAATCACGCAGGCCACGATGCTGACGACAGCCAATTCATTGATGGCGATGCAGGCCAAAAGGATCATCCCAAGAAACAGCAGGACGTCACCCAAACTCACTTTGCGAGCATTCAAAATCATGCTCACGAGCGCCGCGACCAATACGAAAAGACCGCTCAACAACGGCAGCGTCCACAAGGTCCATACTGCCGAAGTCCACAATGGGAACGCTCGCAAATCGTCTGGCGTCGGAGTAAGGCCGTCGTAACTTCGCAATGCGGGATACTCGCGGCCATAAAGCACGATCGGAGCCAACAGCGATTGCCATCCAAACGGATTCAGCAAGCTCGCTCCAACGCACGCCGCAAACACCGTCCAGAATTGCTTGCGCTGCGAACCAGCCAGTGCCCCGCGACCGATACCACTCCCCAATGTTTCACCGACGCCCCACAACAACAGAGCGAGCAAGCCGAGAAACATGCGGCTGTCAAGATTGCTCCACAATGCAAACAACGGGACCAGCGACCATAAAGAAGCGGTTCGAGCAGTCTCAGTCGCAACATTCGGTTGGTCAGACTCGCAGAAGCTCTGTCGCCAAGAATGCAGCCGCCAGAGCAACAGGGCCATTCCCAACAGAGTCACAGTCTCCGGTTGTCCTGAAAAATGAGTGTGACAAGCGAGCAACGCCCCTGCCCCAACTATCGATCCCCACCACGTCGAAACGTTGTTGCGACTTGTCTTCGCCAGCATCCACCATGTCAGTGCGACGACAATTGCCGTTAACAAAGACAATCCACTCCCTTCACCGACCACGAACGCCCCGCTTGAGACCAAATCCCAGAGCCATGAGAGATTGACCCAACGGTGCTCCGTCGCCGTTGATGTGAAGACATCGTTCGCCGGAGGCCAAAAGCCGTGAGCGGCCAGGTACTTTCCGGTCTTCACGTGCAGCAAGGTTGTCGACTCGACGATCTGTCGGCAGCCAATCAACAGTGCCAACAAGATGACCGCGCACCGCAACATGTAGTCGCCGCGGATCGCTTCATCTTCGACGATCTCTGGCGACAAAGGTTCCCATTCCGGTAACCCTTCTTCGTTTGTCTCGCTGGTATTCGTGTTTGCCGCTTCGGTCGCATTGGCCGTCGCTTCACCGCGGCTTCCGCTCTCGGTTGCAACGGCCTCGCTCACAGCAGCGCTCGCTGACGCATCCGTCGAAACCGGTGCGGTGCTTTGGTCGTTCTTGATCTCATTCGGTTGCGGCACTTCAGGCTTCGACACTTGGCTGGGTTCCGACACAGTGATCCTCGACGTGCAATACGATGAATTCAAACAGAGAGATTTTCGGGAGGAGTTTTAACGCAAAGTTGCAAAGGAGCGCAAAGAACCAGCCTTCAAATAAGCGACCCTACCGAGCTTGTTTGAGGACTAGCCAGGATGACTCTTAAATCGTCCTGCCCAATTCTTTGCGTTACTTCGCGTTCTTTGCCCCTTTGCGTTGAAATCCTATTTCGGTTGTTTACGACAGACGCTGAGTCATGACACGAACATCAGCCTCATGCTAGCCGGGACGATTCCCCGTTGCATACCCGCGGCAAAAGTTCGTGCGAGATGCACTCGCTGGCCGTTGCGATATACTCCACCCCGAACCGTGCCGTTGGCATTTCTTCACGATACTTCTCGCCTCGCAAAGGAAAGCTCATGCGAATGATTTCTCGACGATCGACTTTCGGACTGGTTTGTCTCGCGGCCATGTTGGGATTTGTTGCGGCTGGAGCCAAAGAGAAAGCGGCTCCAGCGAAGCCCGGGGATTTCACGTCGACGATCGTCGATTTCGGAATCATTTGCAGCGACGTGGAACGCTCGGTTGATTTCTACACACAAGCGGTCGGCCTCACAGAACTCCCAGGCTTCGATGTCACCGCCGAGTTCGGGAAAGACTCTGGCCTGACCGATAACCAACCGCTGCACGTCCACGTGCTCGTTGCTGGCGAAGGAGACAAAGTGACCAAGGTCAAACTGATGGACTTCAAGAAAGCCCCGGGCAAGAAAGCCGATCAGTCATTCATCCACTCCACCTACGGAATGCGTTACACGACGTTCTTCGTCAAAGACATCACCGTCGCCAACATGCGTATGATCGCCTACGGCACGATGCCGCTCGGCAAAGGCCTCGTCGAAATCCCCGGTGGCCGCTTCCTGGGCGTCTACAAAGACCCCGACGGTAACTTCGTCGAACTGGTCGGCCCCAAAGCGAAGAAGTAGCTCTGAAACTCACCAGACAATGCAAAATCGAAAACCGCGACGATCAAAGTTGTCGATCCAGAAGCCTCGGAAGAGTATTGGTCGAGTGACCTCTTCTGAGCGCTGATGGAAACGCAGCAGCAGACGGTGAAAGACGAGGCCGATCGGCATGATTCGGCAGTTCGACGACGAGAACCAGTCGAAGATTTTTCTGGACCACGGCTACGAAGACAACCCCCGTCGCTTACCCGTGCAAAGGAAAACTGACTCTCCGCCATTCCCGTTGAAAACAGGAATCAGTCGGATCGCGTACCTCAGAAGTACAACGATCATATCTGTCGTCTCTTGCTGATCGTTGTGCCTTCGTGATCCAATCTTTCAATTCAACAAGAATGGCGGAGTGCTGAACAACAACGGCACGCAGTTCGGCGCGCCGCGTTGCGTGGCCTACGGGTTGGCCCGTAGTTGCCCAAGATCAGTTTTACATCCAAGTCCGCTGGTATTTCGGCTTCGATTCGCTTTAGAAACTTGATACTCGCTTGCGGCCGATGTTGTCGCAGGCACTCGGCAAGATGATCTTGCCCTTCGCCAGTTCGATGGCGGCAAACAACGTCATCGTGCCATGACGTTTGTAATCGTGCGTCAGTGCGTTCAGTCGGCCGGGGAACAGGAGGGAGACTCTTCTGCGTTCGGTCGAGTGCTTGAATCTGACTCTTTTCATCGCACGGCAACACCAGCGCGTTCTCGGGCGGGTTGAGGTACAGACCGACGACATTGACCCATTTTGCGGCGAACAGTGGATCGTTCGAGACCTTGAACGATTTCACGCGAGGCGGCATCAGCCAATTATCGAGCCTGATAGGTTGCACCGTTGCCTTGCTGACCCCGTCGCTTAGGCCATCGTTCGCACCGAACACTGCTTCGCGTTGTCCGGAGTCTCTCGAGCGGTGTTGGCAATCACGTCGGTCTCTTCAGCTGCCCGGACGAAAGGGATGCAACCGCCGCGCGGAGCCTCGTGTTCGATCCCCGCCAGTCGATCCACCACAAACCGGTTCCGCAATGTCCCGACCGTGCGCCGCGTACAGTTCAGGCTGGCAGCGACCTCATCATTCCGCCGGCCATCCGCAGCAACGAGAACGAGGATACTCCGTGGCGGGAACATCAAACGCCAAAAGCCTCCAATAAGTTCCCACATGTTAGAGACACCACACTTACAATGCTTATTGCGATGACTATTGCGCAACCTTGCTTCAACTGAAGTAGGTTATTGGCAGCCACCGAAATCCATTATTTGGTGTCAGTTTGGCAGTTGCGTGTTGCGCAGCCAAAGGCTGCCATCACAGTAAGGCATTGCTTTTCTCGATGGCGTAACAACTTTCGTCATGTCGTGAATCACCAGAATGAATTGGCACGCAGTTTGATTATT
>CAIJTL010001304.1 GCA_903823545.1 uncultured Planctomycetaceae bacterium | reverse complement strand
GGATTGGGTTGGAGGTTGTTTACGAGAACCGCGCGGCGGGGTGGACCGGGCGTTGGCTCTGGATGGCGGCGTTGGCGTTTGTCGCTTGGTTGATTCCGCTCGCCGCTCGCAACGCGCGAGTCTATTGGAGCATTCTGGGACTGACGCTGCCATTGGCTCTTGCACCGCTCGTACCAATGCCGTGGCAAAATGCGCTCGACGGAATCTTCTTCGGAACGCTCGCGGCGATCACGTTGTGGACCTCACGATGTCTTTGCGATTCCTTTTGTTGTGCGCTGCCGCAGATGAAGTCAAAAGCCTTTTGGACTCGCTCGCTGAGTCAACAAGCCGAGGTCGTTAAAGGTGGGTGAGACGATGACATTGCATGCTCCTAACCCAACGGGGTTTCGTCACATAGACCAGGGTTGTCCGCGCAGCGGGCTACCCTGGTTGGAATTGCCAACCACGGGTCTACCCCAACGGGGTTGCGGCCTTCAACAGCCAACGATGACGGAACCCTTTCAGGGTTCATGGAGTCGTGCTGCGGTCGTTCCCAGGGTAGCACGCTGGCGCGTGCAACCCTGGGCTGTAAGACACAACCCCGTTGGGGATGGCATGCGGCGATTGACTTCGTTGTGGTTCTGGGCGTTTTTGTATTCCTCAGTATTCTTGGCGGCTCATCCTGCGTTCGCTCAGGAACCGGCAAATCAGAAGGCGGCCGTTCCGGCTCCGCCCGCGAACCCAGATGTCCCTTCGCAGCCAACGATCGTCATTCCTTACGACGATCCCAAGAATCCGCAGGCGGCAGAACGAGTCTTCTTGCCGCATGCCAAATTCATTGAGCTCTGGAACGCCGCGCATCCAGAACAGCGAGTGACCACGAACGCTCCACAAGAAGGGCTGGTCGCCGAATCGTTATTTGTCGTGACGCCGTTGCCGAAAAAGGCCGACGCTGAAGGTCCTGCGATCGCGCGCGTCACGGCGCGAGTCACGCTGTTTTCGTTTCGCAAACAACAAATCACGCTGCCAATTCCATTGAGGCTGACGTCGCTCAGCGAGGCGACGTTGGATGACAAGACCGCACCGATCGTGGTGCGCGAAGAGAACGGGGTCGCTCGACTGCATGTCGTATTGGACAAGCCCGGTCTGCATGTGCTCGACCTGACCGCCGAGGTTCCCGTTCAGCAAGCTGGGCCTGCCGGTCAGTTGATGTTGTCGCTCGATCCGTTGCCGTCGGCTCGGTTGTTGTTCGTGCCGGATGGCGAAGTGACGTTCCGAGTGAATGGGGCGAGCAATACGTTCCGTGCAAGGAAGGGATCGGTGCGAGAGGGGGAGGTAGGGAGAGGGGGAGAGAAGGAGAAAGACAGAGACGAACGCGCTTACTACGAAGTGCCAGTGAGCGCGGGCGGCGATGTGCGACTTGCTTGGCAACCAAAGCAAGCGATCAGGGCCGTTGATGCCATCGTTCAAGCGGATTCCACGACGGCAGTGCAGGTTGAAGATGCGGGAGTTCGCATCGTCTCCGGTTGGCAGTTCAAAGTGCCACGAGGTTCGATCAACGACGTCGCGTACTCATTGCCAAAAGAACTTCGAGTGCGATCAATCAGCGGGCCAGATGTCGGCGGCTGGGAACTCAATGAAAACGCGGACGGTCGTGTGCTGCGAGTTTTCTTGCGTCGAGCGGTCAGCGACCAAACGGCACTCGCGTTTGAACTCTTCATGGAAGCACAAATTGCGAGCGAACCGGTTTCGATCACGATTCCCGCGTTCGCTCCTTTGCAGGTGAGTCGCGATTTCGGAGTCATTGGGTTGTTTGCCGCGCCGCAGTTCGCTTTGCGAAACATTGCGACGAAAGGGCTGACGCAGATCAATGCGAATCAGTTTGTCGGGCCAGTGGTCAGTGGTCAGTTACCTGCGGTCAGTGGCGGTTTAGTGACGGCTTTTCGATACACCGCTCGTCCGTTTGAAGTGAGCTTTGCGGCGGGACGAAAGGCTCCGGAATCAACGGGCTTGGCGGAACACGCGCTGGTTGTCGAACGACGCAAGGTCCGGATGTCGTCACGGCTGCGATGGGAACTGGCGGGCGCGTTGCGATCGAGCGTCAACGTGCAGTTGCCTCCCGGTTGGTTGCCGGTCGATGTCGATGCCACGGCACTCGAAGACTGGCATGTCGATGCGACCACGAATGTGTTGACCGTCGAGCTCTCAGAACCACGAATCGGTGCGGTCGAAGTGGTGCTGCAAGGGAACGTCGCGAAGGAACCAGAAGACACGCTCGCCGAAATCACGCTGCCCGTGCCGCAAGAGCTTTCCAAGCTGGTGACGCAAACGGCGGTCTGGTTTGACCCGGCCTATCAAGCGACGATCAACGCGGCGAACGCTTGGAAGACGTCTGATCCAGAACATTGTTCGGAAGAGTTACGAACGAAGCTCGGTCGCCCGGCGAAGTTTGTCTTCACGTCCAATGCGCTCGCTCCGGAATTGCTCGGATTTGATTTGGTTCGAGCCGTTCCCAAGTTGTCCGCCGATGCGGTCACGCTGCTGACCGTTTCTGACACGGCCATCGACTATTCACTGGCGCTGCAATGGAAGATCACCGAAGCGGCCGCCGACACGTTTACGTTCACAACTCCCGATTGGTTGGCTGGCAAGTTGGACTTCCAAGGAGCGGGGATTCGACAAACCTCATCGAAGTCGGCGGGCAAAGATTCGGGACGAACTCGTTGGACGATCACTCTGCAAGACCCGGTCGGCTCGCGATTCTTCTTGTTAGCCACCGCCACACTGCCTCCACCAGAAAAGCGAACAGTCAGTGCCCCGACAATTTCGTTTGAACGGCGTGAGATTGTTGAAGCGAGCGCGGCACCTCCTGACACAGAAGGTGTGGAAATTGAAGAACCGCATTCGCCGTTGGAGTCACAACGTCAGTTCGTTGTGCTCATCAACATGAGCGCTAACCAAGTCTCTCCCGTTGGGAACGTTGGTGAAACGGTCCCACGCGAAGAATTGCCGATCGTGGTTGATCAACGCTTGGTTGATCAGGCTGCCGCAGTACTACGAGTGCGAAGCCCCAAAGGTGAGGCAAACGATCCAAAGAACGCTTTCAAGTCGACTCCCACTTGGAGCTTGAAATCGTTTACCGCTCAGGCCGGAGCACCCGCCTCCGTCAACTTGGCGGATCTTACGACCGCTCTCGCCGTCGATGGCACTTGGCGGATGCAAGCGATCTACACGATCAAGAATCGCTCGCGGCAGTTCCTGGCGTTGCAACTGCCTGAAGGTTCGCAAGCGTTGTCGGTGTTTGTCGCGGATCAACCGGCGCGGTTGGT
Source organism: uncultured Planctomycetaceae bacterium (assembly GCA_903823545.1). Taxonomy (GTDB): domain Bacteria; phylum Planctomycetota; class Planctomycetia; order Planctomycetales; family Planctomycetaceae; genus SXKJ01. Next base: position 5,054 of record CAIJTL010001304.1, on the reverse strand, counting down.
GGAGTTGAAGCGTGAGAAAACCAAGACCTATCAATTGGTCGCGCTTCCGAAGACCAGCGAAGCGGATCTTTCATTCCAAGTGAAATTGATCTTGTCGGGACGGCTTTCGACCGGCGCGTTGCCGCGTGGCTTGAAGTTGTGGTCGCAAGAGGTCGAACTGCCAGTTCCCACCGTCGTCTCGCAATCGGACGACAAAGAATACGGCATCCCGGTCGCGCGAACTCTGTGGGCCGTGCACGTGCCGCAAGAATGGTCCGCTTATCCGCTCAACGATCCGCTGCGGCACAATCTGTCACAACAAGCGGGAGACACTGCCGAGGTTGCATATCGAGCCACTTGGCTGCAAGAAGCGAACGATCTGCTGCGTGTGATCGAAGGGAACTACAACAGCTCACAGAAGCTGCAAGCTCGAAACAATCTCAAACAACTCGGGTCGATGCTTGATAGCGGACTCAGCAGCTCCGCAGCGAGTTCTACCGACGAAGGGAGAAAACTTTCAGAGGCACTGCAAGAATTCAAAGGGAAGCAAGCGGACCTCGAAAGCCGAGTGATCATTGAGAATGAGGAAAGCGGCACGAACTTCTATGTCGCGAAAGATCAAAAGCAAGCGAATGAAGCTCGCGCCGCTCAACAGCGAGACAAGAACGCGAACGGTCGGCTCTTCTTTGGCCAAGGTGGTCAGCAAGGGGGGGGCTTCCAACGCGGAATCGTGAACCTCAACAACTTCGACATCCTCACCAGCAATTCGGGTTCGGGGGTGATGAACGGCGAAGATCGCAATGGAAATGGAATCCTCGTCCCCGGCGAAGATGTGAACGGCGATGGAGTGCTCAATCTCGGTCAGGTCCAAGACTCGTTGTTCGGAGCGAACACGAGCGGTGCCGAAAACGTCCTAAGGTTCAAGCTCAACGTTAGCCCCGATGAAAAACCGGGTGACAAACCGGTCACTCGTGGATTGTCACCTCTCGCGAGCAAACGCAGCAGCAAAGCTGACGTCGCAACAAAGGGCATTAGCGAAGCTGATCGAGCCAACCGTCGCAAGCAATCCGTCGATCAACTGCAAGACCTCAATCGATCCGTCGACAATGGAAAGCAGGTTCAACAACAGCAGCAGGTTCAGCCGCCTGCGAATCAATTAGCTTCTACAAATGAAGCGGCCGAACAAAGCCGAAAGTTGCCAACACGAATAGCAGGGCCGATCTCACGCTCACACACCGGCTCTTGGAGAACAGCCAATGACGAGTCACAACCACTGCCTAAAAATCAACAGCCAGCTCAAAACTTCGGTGGATTCGGCAGTGGTGGCATGGGAGGCGGTGTTGGCGGCTCAATCGACGGGAGCGGCCGAAACAGTGATCGTGCCAACGGAACTGTTTCAATGGACGATGAGAATTCTCAGATCAAGCTACAACAACGAGTATCTATGCCAGAGGCTGAATCGAGATTGCTAGGCAAGATGGGGTGGACACAATCCGGAGGCTTATCTTTGCCGATTGAGATTCAACGCGAAGGGAACGTATTGCGGTTCTCTCGCGCGAGCGGTTCGCCTCGCTTGGCTTTGGCGGTGCGGCCGAATGAATCAGCTAAGTTGGGACTTGGTTTGCTTTGGTCAGCCGTGTGGGCCGTGATCGCTGTTTGGTTGCTCGTGGTGGCTCGACGCTCCGCGAGTGCAACAAGTTGGCGACAAGTCGCGTGTGGCTTAAGCGTGCTCGGCCTGCTGGGAATGTTCTTTCTTCCGATGCCGCTCAGCGAACTCTGCTTCCTGCTCTTTGCGATCTCCACCATCGTGCTAGCGATTGGCGTTCTGCGCAACAGGCGTCAAACTGCCGCTGCCTAAGCCCATAATTTCACCACGGAGGCACAGAGAAGATCATTGAATGAGCTCTCTGGTCTCCGTGGTGAAATCTTGGGTGAGAGTTTTCCACGTGCCTTGAGGTGATCAACTTGACGCAAGACGCCGATCAACACTCCGTCTGCCGCGACTTGTGCGTGGATGCTTCGCAGGTCGAGATGCAATTTGCCTCGGGCCAACTTGGTGTCCGGGATGTGAATCTGGCTGTGCGACGCGGTGAATTGATCTCGTTGGTCGGGCCGTCTGGATGTGGGAAGTCGACGTTGCTGCGAATGATCGCCGGGTTGATCGCTCCGACATCGGGATCGTTGAGCGTGCAGGCGGGATCGGCGAATGACTCGCGAACCGCGTTCGTTTTTCAAGACTCGAATCTCCTTCCATGGCGGACGGTGTTCGACAATATTCGCTTGCCGCTGGAACTTCGCGGCATCCCGTTTCCGCAACAACAAGTGGCGGTCAACAACAGCATCAAGCTGATTGGCCTCAAACCTGACGATGCGATGAAACAGCCCAAGATGCTTTCCGGTGGAATGAGAATGCGCGTGTCGTTGGCTCGCGCATTGGTCACTCAACCGGAATTGCTACTGCTCGATGAACCGTTTGCCGCGCTCGATGATTTGTTGCGGCAACTGCTCAACGAAGAACTGCTACGGATTTGGTCCGAGCAACATTGGACCGGCCTGTTCGTGACTCATAACGTGGCCGAAGCGGTGTTCCTCAGCCAGCGAGTTTTGGTCATGAGCAAGTCGCCGGGGACTTTCATTGCTGACATCGCCGTGCCGTTCGCGCATCCGCGCGAACCAGAACTGCGTTCGACTCCGGAGTTCGCGAAGCTAACCGGTGAAGTCTCGCGATGCTTGCGGGAGGCAGCGCGATGAAACTAACCCGAAGTTTGAGCGAGGGGGGGCGTTCCACAGCACTTAGTCGCGAATTGAGTCTGCTGAGCATCCGCCCTCGCTCGCGCGTCGCGTTAGTTTGGTTTTCCATTCGCAAGACGATCGCATCGGAGACCGGACGATGAAGCGCATTCTGCAAACGGCACTCCCTCCTGCGGTATTGTTTGGGTTGGTCATCCTGGCGTGGCATTACGCGGTCATCGTGTTCGGCATCAAGGCGTTCTTGGTGCCAACGCCGCTGAACGTGCTCAGGGCAGTAATTGATGGGCGTGGCGAATTGCTGCAGGCGGTTGGACTGACGGCTGGAGCGGCTCTTTCCGGTTTCGCAAGCAGTCTGCTGATCGGGACACTGATTGCGTGCGTTTTTTCTCAGTCGGGCATCGTTCGGCGAAGCTGTTATCCATACGCGATTTTCTTGCAGACAGTTCCAATCATCGCGATCGCCCCTCTGATCGTGGTTTGGTTTGGTGCCGGATTTCAAAGCGTTGTGTTGGTGTCGTTCATCATCAGCCTGTTCCCGATCATCACGAACGGCACAACGGGGTTACTGGCGATTGACTCCAATTTGCTCGACTTGTTTCGCCTCTATCAAGGGTCGCGCTGGCAAGTCCTATGGAAGTTACGATTGCCACACTCAGTTCCGTTCCTTGTCACTGCGGCGCGGACTTCAAGCGGCTTGGCGGTCGTCGGTGCGATCGTGGGAGAATTCTTCACCGGCTATCAAGCCGAGAAGCACGGACTCGGCTACATCATCATGCAGACGGCCGGTTTTTCGCAGACCGATCGTCTCTTTGCCGCAGTCTTAGCATCCACATTGCTGGGGATCGCGATCTTTGGATTGTCGACGCTTGTCGGTTCGACCGTCCTCCGACGTTGGTCAGATTCGCAATAAAACGGATTGCAGCGATCTTAGCCGAACTGCTCATCGCACTTTCTGCCGCTTGCGGCGCGCTAGACGTCATCCAAGTGGACCTTAACGGTCACGTTGATCTCGCGAATTACGAGGGTGCTGAGAACTCCGAAGGTTCTGACAAGAGCGACTGATTGGGTGGAAAACGGGTTCTGACGATTCCGATAAGTTGCGTTGGATGACCTTGCCCAATAGCGCTCACTGATTGGGACATCCGAGTTCGTGGGGTCAAGTTGCCTTCTGCGCTCTTTCGGAACAGCGCGACGACACAACTCAAACCATTGCGGTGAAGCTTGCCGTTGTCTGGTCGGCTCATCGAAACAAAGCCCATTGCAAGCTCCCACTGATCTAGGAGAAGACCATGCGAAGAAGCAGGATTTTGGAATTGGTTCGGCGATCAGCCGCAGCCCTGCTGATGCTCGGAAGTGTTGGTGTCATGTCGGAATCGCTCGTCGTCGCTCAGGACGCGAACTGTGCTTGCCCAACGCCTTCATGCCAGCCTCAGTGCAGTGATGAAATCTACAAACAAGCTGGTGATCGCCTCGCACAACAGCTTCAACAAATGGGAAGCCAACCCTGCGGCCAAGGCCAATGTGCCGTTGGCTGTAACAGCGGTTGCAATGCTGGCTGCGATTCAGGATGCAATGGCGGTTGCCACGGCGGCAGCATGTTCAAAAGCCTGTTTGCTGGAACCGACGGCTGCGAAGAAGAAAAGAAAGAGCCATGGGCATTGGTCGACGTCTTCACCGACGAGTGCGGTAAGAACTGGCTGAAAGACAACGGCACCGTGATTAGTGGCTGGGTCCAGATGGGCTATCAAAACAAACCGGATGGAGCTTTTACCGGCAACGGCCCGTTCCTGAGCCAACGCGAACACCACCGGTTCAACCTGAACCAAGCCTATATCTACATCGCGAAAGTCGCCGATGGGACCAAGGGCTTCGACTGGGGCTATCGCGCGGACTTCATGTACGGCGTTGACGGCAACGAAGCTCAGTCATTCGGTAACTTCAATGGCGGCCATTATGACTACCTCAATGGTTGGGGTGGGCCAAATGGTGTCGTCCCGGAACCGAATTCGCGCGGTGCCTATGAATTTGCTTTGCCGCAACTTTACGGCGAAGTAGCCATGGGAAATCTGTCGGTGAAGGCCGGACACTTCTATACCCCGATCGGGTACGAAGTGGTCACGTCACCGGACAACTTCTTTATGAGCCGCCAAGTCACGTTCTATAACAGTGAGCCATTCACTCACACCGGAGCGTTGGCGACTTACAAAGTCGATGACAAGCTCACGTTGATCGGTGGCTATGAACTCGGTTGGGATACTGGCTTCTATCAATACGACAAAGGAAGCATGGGAATCGGTGGCTTCACCTACGCAGCAACCGAAAAG
>CAIJTL010001303.1 GCA_903823545.1 uncultured Planctomycetaceae bacterium | reverse complement strand
GTGATCTCGCATGTTGCCGGCCTCCCCGCAGAAATGGACAAGCTCGTGGCAATCGCGCGTGAGCACCATCTCACGGTGATTGAGGATGCTGGCCATGCACTGACAGCGACCTATCGCCACGACATGGTTGGCAGCCTAGGTGACATCACCTGCTTCACGTTCTTCGCGCAGAAAGCGATGTCGCTCGGTGAAGGAGGAATGATCTGTACCAACAATGGGTCACAGGCGAGTCAGTGGCGATTGGCCATGAATAGCCCCTGGAATTTGGTTTCTTCGGAGTCGGGTGCGGCAGCGACTTCAGCGCCGAACTCCGGCGAAACTGCCGATCTGCTATCCGATTTTACTGCCGACAGCCTTGCGCCGAATGCGGATCGAATACTGCCTGGAGATGCCGTTGGTATTTCGTCTGCGAAGATTTCACGTCAATCTCCGACCAATCTGACGCCGTTCGTGATTCAATCGGCTGATGGTTATCAAGCCTCAATGAACGAACTGACCGCTTCGCTCGGCCTCGCTCAACTTCGTCGAGCGACTGGTATGTGGCAACGTCGTCGCGAGATCGCCGTTACTTTCAACGCGGCCTTCAGCCGTTTCGTTGAGTTGCAATGTCCTGCCGACCGCCATGACTCGCAGCACTCCTGGCACATGTACCTGCTCCGGCTCAATCTGCAACGCCTGCGAATCACTCGCCATCAATTCCTCGCTGAGATGCAGGCACGCAACATCGGTGCGATGGTCAACCCGCCTCCGCTTCACCTGCAATCCAGATACGCCGAATTGTTTGGCTACCAGCCCGAGAGTTTCCCGGTTGCCACACAAGAATACTCCCGTGAAATCGCTCTCCCGATCTACAGCCGCATGTCCGACGCTGACGTGCAACGTGTGATCGACGCCGTCGAAGGAATCGTGAAACGTTTCCGAGTCGGTGCAACGCCAGCCGTTTGATGACGTGATTAAGAGAAAACAAAAAGCCCCGGATATCCCGGGGCTTTTTATTGGATTGACTCCTGCGGTCCGCCCAGCGGCGTGGCCGAGTGACAAGCGCCGAACGCCCGTCGCGTTCCCTCTCGCGACTCGGACTTTTCCACGTTTTGTGGGCGCTGATACGCATTCCAAGAAATAACTGCGCTCGATTCGTCGGTGACGTTGGGTTTCGCCTGAATGAGTTTGACCAGTCCTCGAACGGCAGCGGTGAGTGAATCGCGAGCGGTCGCTTTGGCCTGAGTCGCCGCATTCGCCGCCGCCATGAACGGAACGACTGGCTTCTTGAAGTGAACGGTTCCCGCCGCGAATTCCACCGAGCAGGCTTCGCGAACCTCCGCTCACGGATGGAGCACTATCGAATGCAATCAAGAAAGTCTGGCCCGCGTCCAAAGAGATGCCGTTCCCACCACCACACGAACTGCTCGCAGAAACGACTCCGCAAAAGCCACCAAAACCCGTAGCGCGTCCGCCCAATCCCATGGATGGCCAGATCGGACCTTCTGACAACTCGACACTCGCGAACGCCTGACATGCACTGCACTCCTGACAGTACGGAACAAGACGATCGAAAGTCTGAGGTAACTCGTTCACATAAGCAAGTGACACATCATCAAAAGCGAGGTGCGACAATTTTTC
>CAIJTL010001302.1 GCA_903823545.1 uncultured Planctomycetaceae bacterium | reverse complement strand
CTAGAATGACAACGATTTTGAGGAACCTGCGATGTACGACTTCGCGTTGATCAATGGAACGGTGATTGATCCGGCGGCGAGCTTGAATGATCGCCGAACGGTGGCGATTCAGAATGGGCATGTCGCGGCGATCCTTGATCCGGGGATGCCCGTTGTCGCGAAACAAACACTCGATTGCTCTGGGCAGTTGATTGTCCCAGGTCTGATTGACTTTCACGTCCATGTCTTTCCAGGGATCAGCAACTTTGGCATCGATCCGGATGAGACCTGCTTGGCTCGCGGCGTGACGACGGTGCTCGACTTCGGTACGGCCGGCGGATTGATCTTCGACGGCTTTCGACAGTTCGTAATCGACACGGCCAAAACTCGCGTCAAAGCGCTGATGCTGATTGCCGGACAAGGCTTGATCAGCAGCAACGACTCGAAGCCGGCACTCGGCGAGTTGTGGGACTTGGCATATTGCGACGTAGAAGGCTGCGTCGCAGCAGTCGAAAGACATCGCGATTGCGTCTCGGGGATCAAAGTCCGCTGTATGGAAGATATCTCGCATGGCGGTCTGAACGAGGCCGAAGGTTTGCGACGAGCGCGTGAAGCGGCTGATGCGACGAAGTTACCGCTCGTCGTCCATCCGGCGAACTCGTCGCTGTCGATCGAACACATCATGGAAACGCTCCGTCCTGGTGACGTGCTGACTCACTGCTTTCACGACAAGAACTGCAAGCTGGTTGATAAAGAGACGAAGCTGTGGCCGATCGTCCGCGAGAAACAAAAAGAGGGTGTGCAATTCGACGTTGGTCACGGCTGGGGCAGCTTCGCTTGGCGAGTTGTTCGCCCGATGCTCGATCAAGGCTTTGAGCCAGATTTTCTGGGAAGCGATCTGCACGCTTACAACACAAACGGCCCAGTGTTTGATCTCGTCACCACGCTCGACAAGTTTTTGCATGTCGGCATGAGCGTCCCCGAAGTCATTCGACGTTCGACAGCCACCTGCGCGAGGTGGCTGGGAATGGCCGACGAAATCGGAACATTGCGAGTCGGTGCGTGTGCCGACATCACCGTGCTCGAAATCGAATCGGGAGAGTTCCCGTTAACCGACTCCGAAGGTGTCACCGAAATCGCTCAACGCCAGTTCGCTGTTCGTCACTGCTTCCGAGCGGGACGTCGAGTCGGCATCTCACCGAAGCCCGCACCGATGCCGTCACGGATTTAGGAACAAGTTCGATCAATTACTGGCTTGGGAAAACGGACGGCATTACATTCCGTCGCGTGAACCCCCTCGAAACAAATCTCAATCGCCTGCGTTTGCGTAATCCGATTCTGGTTGCCTCCGGAACGTTCGGGTACGCGCGCGAAATGCAGTCTTTCGCCGACTTCGCTCGCTTGGGTGGCATTGTCCCCAAGACTGTGACTCCGCTTCCGCGAATCGGAAATCCGCCACCGAGAACCGTTGAAACATCATCGGGCCTGCTGAACTCGATCGGCTTGGACAACGACGGAATCGACGCATTTCTTGAAAAGCACTTGGACTATCTGCTCGGATTAGGTACCGCGATTATCGTGAATATCGCGGGACACGATATCGCCGAATTCGGAGTGATGGCGAAGAAACTCAGCCCGTTTAAACAGATCGCGGCTGTCGAACTGAATATCTCTTGCCCGAATGTCAGCGGCGGTGTCGACTTCGCCAATAACCCCAAGATGACAGCTCAAGTGGTCAGCCAAGTCAGGGCGGCCTGTGATCTGCCGATTATTGCCAAACTGACACCAAACGTGACCAGCGTGGTTGAAATCGCTGCGGCCGCTGCGGAAGCAGGCGCGGATGCGGTCACGTTAGTCAATACATTTCAAGGCATGGCGGTTAATTGGCGAAAACGAAAACCGATTCTCGGCAACGTGCTTGGCGGTCTCAGCGGCCCGGCAATCAAACCGCTCGCGTTGCGGATCGTTCATCAAGTTTCTCGTGCCGTAAAGATACCGATTATCGGAGTCGGCGGCATTCAGTCGATCGATGACGTGATGGACTTTTTGGTCACGGGAGCTTCCGCAGTGCAAATCGGGACCGCTAGTTTTTATGACCCGACACTGGCGTGCCGACTGGTCGACGAACTGGCCGCGATTGTGAAAACGGAAGGCTGCCAGAACATCAGCGAGTTGATCGGGACATTGCAGTTGCCGACACCCGTTGGCTGTGCGAAGTGATCGTTGGCAGTTGACCAAATTGTGGAGCACGATTTCATCGTGCTCGATCACAAAAACTGAGGGCACGTTGGAAATGTGCCCCACGATGAGGATCAAACATGAAAGTTCTATCCGGCATTCAGCCGACGGGTCGCTTTCACTGGGGCAACTACTTCGGTGCGATCCGACAATACATCGCTCTACAAGAGAACGAGCAATCATTTTATTTCATAGCCGATCTGCATGCCCTCACGACTGTCCGCGATCCGGAAGCACTTCGCGGGTTCACACGCGATGCAGCTCTCGACCTGCTGGCCTTGGGCCTTGATCCGAACAAGGCGACGTTGTTTCGACAGTCCGATATTCCGGAAGTGACCGAGTTGATGTGGTTGCTGATCACGCTCACGCCAATGAGCCTGCTCGAAAAATGTCACGCCTATAAAGACAAATTGGCAAAAGGGCTTCCTGCGGATGCTGGGTTGTTTTCGTATCCGGTGCTGATGGCGGCTGACATCTTGTTGTACGACAGCAACATCGTGCCGGTCGGCGTCGATCAAGTGCAGCACATTGAAGTGACTCGCGATATCGCGACGAAGTTCAATCTCACTTATCAACGCGAGGTCTTCGTACTGCCGGAGGCTCGCGTGCTTTCGGAAACGGCAAAGGTTGTCGGCGTCGACGGCGACAAAATGTCGAAGAGCTACGGCAACACCATCGAACTGTTCGATGAACCGAAGAAACTTCGAAAAAGGTTGATGTCGATCAAAACCGATTCGACGCCGGTTGAGGCCGCGAAAGACCCGGAAGCCTGCTCGGTCTTCACGCTCTACAAATTGTTCGCCAACGAGACTCAGCAAGCGGAACTCGCCGCGCGTTATCGCGCTGGCGGCATGGGCTATGGCGAAGCAAAACAGGCGTTGTTTGAGGCTGCCGACGCCTTCTTTGGCCCCGCACGAGAACGCCGTCACCAACTAGCAGCAGATTCGAAGACGGTTGAAGACATCCTTCAAGCGGGTGCGAAGCGAGCGAGAGCAAAAGCCCAAGAAGTTCTCAATCGCGCCCGCGAAGCCTGCGGCTTGTCGGCGCGAGTTGGATGAGCGTTATTTTCGCTCGGCGTCAGGATTACTGACTCCGCGCAGCATCTGTGCGAGCTGCATTTCAAGGTTTACTAATTGGTGCCAGACGTGCCCATCCAGAAGTTTGCAACCAAGACTGTCGGCCATTGTTGGCTCGCGACCTGAGCCGAGAACCTGCAAAATCTGATGGTGCAGAAATGCAACGAGATCGGTCAATTGAGCTCGCTGTCCCAACGAAAATGTCTCTGGCAACGGTGGCGGATTTGATGCGAGGTCTTGTGATGCCGCATCGAGCATGTCGCTCCAATCGGAAGGATGAGCGGACCCCAACTCCATCGTCGCACTGTGGCGAAAATCGTCATCTTCATCAGATTGTGAATCCGCCCCAGCGACGACCTCTTTCAATCGCCCGATCGCCGCTGATGACGAGTCTTTAAATCGTCGAGCAATTTGTTCCGGGCTCCCGAAAACGAGCACGCAACGTCCAACAGCAACCAAGTCGCCAAATTGCAGAACTCGAAGCTGCGCCGGAGCGCCGTTCACTCGGGTTCCGTTGGTACTGTCTAAGTCGGTCAAAATGATCCTGCCGTCATCTTCTTGAATCTTGAGATGGAAGCGGCTCACTCGCTCGTCGTTCAATTGGATGGAATTATCTTCTTCGCGACCGATCGTGAATGGCGTTTCGATGAGGGCAAACATTCGCCCGCGTTCCATACCTTCAAGAACTTGAAACGTTACTTCCGCCATAGCATCAACCCTTGCTGGATTCTGTCCGAAATCCCGGCGTGACGATCGCCGTGACGCCTGAGTGGCGCACACTTCTATCGGGCTTCTCTCGCAAACGTCAATTCGAGCCTGTGATTTCCGGACAACCAACCGAAAACGCAAGCGAGTTATTCTGGTTGCGCAAGTACAGAGTTTTGCTCATTGAGCGATTCGAATTGAACTGGTAACAGCAAAACCACATGCCCGCCGCAGACGCCCGTAAGCCAATTGATTCAAATCGCGTGCGGGCCAGCGCTACCAAACGGTGACGAGCGGTATGTCAGCATCATCGCCGATTCGACGGTTTGCAGCAGATCGGCTTTGCGAACCGGCTTCTTCAAGACTGAATAGGCAGCAACTTCGCTCGCCTCTCGCACAAGATCATCCGTGGCGTCCGCCGTAATCAAGATACAGGGCTTACGAGCATCAATGGACTTCACGATTTGGATTGTTTCGATACCGGTCAGCCGCTCCATGTGCATGTCGAGTAACAAAAGATCGACCCGTTCTCCTTCAACAATTTCAATCGCTTCTTCGCCAGAACGGGCTTCGAGCAGCGTGAAGAATGGCTCCAATAATTGGCGCAGCACTTCACGAAACTGCGCATCGTCATCGGCTATTAGCAGTTGGTACGGCTTCGTCCAGAAATCGCCCACGGGGAGCCCTTGTTGAATTTGCGGTCAGAAATCCATTCCTCGTCGACATCAAAAGTCGCATATGGGAGCATCGGATAGCAGACTTCATGCCTGACTGTCAACGCGACGTCTTGAATTACTCACGTTACCAACGTCGGGCTCAAGTGGAACTCGTCTTTCCGCGTTTGCTCGGGTTGGCCTACCATCCGGTGTTGGTTGGAATGCCGTAGTCTCTTGCGGTTGCTGCTTGATCGCTGCATTGGCTCGGTAACAAAGTATTGGGGAAGGAATCCCATGCGGACGATTGCAATTATGAATCAAAAGGGGGGCGTCGGAAAGACGACCACCAGCGTCAATCTCGCTGCCGGCTTGGCCGCTCGTGGGCGAAAGGTCTGCGTCATTGATCTCGATCCACAAGGCCACGCCTCGATGCACTTAGGGGTCGAAGTGACCGGCCAGATGCCGACGGTCTATCAAGTCTTTGCCGGAGAAAAGACATTGGCCGAGGTCCGTCATCTCGTCGCACCGAACCTTTGGGTTGTCCCGGCTAATGTCGACTTAGCGGCCGTTGAAGTCGAACTCGCCAATATGCCTGATCGCGAATTGATCCTGCGCGGGGCCATTCAACAGCTCGTGAAAACAGATCCGATCGACTACATCGTTATGGACTGCCCGCCGTCGCTCGGCGTGTTGACGATCAACGCGTTAACCGCCGTCAAAGAAGTCATGATCCCGCTGCAACCGCACTTCTTTGCGTTGCAGGGGCTTTCTCGCCTGCTCGAAACAACCGCTCGAGTCACTCGGCGATTGAACCGTGACTTGAAGGTGAGCGGCGTCGCGATCTGCTTGTTTGAAACAGGAACTCGGTTGGCCGGCGACGTGATCGCCGACCTGACGAACTTTTTGCGACAAAGCGATCCGCAAACGCCGTGGGCCAACGCCAAAGTGTTCCAAACCAAGGTCCGCCGCAACATCAAGTTGGCAGAAGCGCCGAGCTTCGGTCAGTCAATCTTCGAATACGAACCGAAATCCGCCGGAGCACAAGACTACTCGTCGATGGTTGAGGAAGTCCTGGCGATGGAAGCGACCGTGCCGGTTTCTGAAGCGGCGTAACGAGGGCAATAGCATGTGTGGGTCGGGTCTCCTGGCACGACGAACCGACCGGTAGAACCGCACTACTATTCTTGCCTACGCCGCTCGTGCTTGCCGGAACTCTGCGGGAGTTTCCAATGCTGCGGTCGCTTGAACGATTCCTAATAGGCGTTCGGCAATGGTCAACGACTGAATTGCCACAGCCCCACCCACTGTTGGAGCGGTTTGATTGCGAACGCAATCGACGAACTCTTGGAGTTCCGCGGTGAGTGCATCTTGAGTCGATGCCGTTTCTTTGTGGACCTCGATCAGAGAGCCAAAGACTTCTTGTCGCAGGCGGTCGATGTCTGCTCCGGGTTGGCGAGCACGTTCCACTGGCGACATGCCATAAAGCAGCCGTGGAGACGGAGAGTAAGAGGTCACTTCGCGTGAACTGTAATCGACGTTGATGCAACGAGACTTCGTCCAAATCGTCGTCGCTCGGCGTGAGGTCGGATGAATACGGCTCGCAGAAAGATCGGCCACGCAACCGTTCTCGAAAGTCAGCCTCGCTTGCACCGAGTCTTCGTGCTCCCCCATCAGCGTGACTCCGAACGCCTCGACGCGCGTGACCGGCGACTTGACAAGTGCCATCACGAGATCAAGGTCGTGAATCATCATGTCGTGGATCACGCCG
>CAIJTL010001301.1 GCA_903823545.1 uncultured Planctomycetaceae bacterium | reverse complement strand
TGCATGCGATAGGCCAGCTCGTATTGAGCAATGCGCGAAATCGTTTCTGCATCGCCCGTCCGACGATGTTCGGCCTCATTCATTTCGGCGAGCGTATCGAGCATCCGTCGTCGCAACGTTCGATCGAGTCCCGCCGGATCGCTGAGATATAGAACGGGATCACCCGACGTGCGGCACTGCACTCCTTGATAAACGCTTGGCAGGAATCCCGATCCCCACAGCGACTTCCCCGCGTCCGGAGTCTTGCCTCCCGACAGCAGGACCACGAAGCCCGGCAGGTTCTCATTGACACTACCGAGTCCGTAAGTCACCCACGAACCGAGCGACGGGTTGCCGAGCCTCGGCGTGCCCGTGTGAATGAAAAGTTGCGCGGGGGCGTGATTGAACTGCTCGGTGTGGACGGTGCGAATGACGCACATCTTGTCCGCCACCTTCGCGAGATTCGGCAGTAACTCGCTGAGATACTGTCCGCTCTGTCCGTGCTTCTGAAACTCAAACTGTCCCGCAAGCACCTTCGGCACACCCTTGATGAAGGCAAACCGCTTCCCCTCCAGAAACGATTGCGGCGCATCTTGCAAGTGGAGTTTCTTCAACTCTGGCTTGTAGTCGAACAACTCCAACTGCGACGGGGAACCAGCCATGTGCAGATAGATGGCCCGCTTCGCTCGCGGAGCAATCATCGGCTGCTTCGGTGAAAGCGGATTCGCCGCTACTCCATCGCGCGACATCAAAGCGTTGAGCGCCAACGCCCCAAATCCAAGCCCGCTCGTTTGAAAGAAATGCCGTCGAGTGATGTTTTGAAAGTGATTCATGATTGAGTTCTATCTGATGCAACCCCGCCCGGCTTGCTCCGGTGGAGTTGGACAATTTGTGGATCGATTGTCAGTTGCGTGTGAGAAACTCGTCGAGGTTCAAGATCGCATTGGCTGTCACGATCCAAGCTGCGAACTCGGTTGGCTTCACGGAGCCGACGTTGGCTCGGCTTGATTTGATGACGGCGTCGGCCTTTTCCGGTACGGACTCAAAGGCGGTTTGAGCGTCTCGCTGCAATCGAACGAGCGGTGCAGTTTCACCATCTCGAAGTGGTCGCACGAGTGCCAGTCGTAGCCCGCGAGCGGCTCGTGCGTTTGCGTCGTTTGCTTCAGTCACCATTCGTTTGGCGAGTGCGGCTGCTGCTTCGAGATAGACCGGATCGTTCAGAGTGACGAGTGCTTGCAGCGGCGTGTTCGTGCGGATGCGGCGGACCTGGCAAACTTCGCCGCTACCTGCATCAAACGTCGTCAGTGATGGGTACGGGGTCGTTCGTTTGAGATACGTGTAAAGGCCGCGGCGGAAGCGGTCTTCTCCTTCTGCATCGATCCACTTCTGACCGTTGTAAGTCGATCGCCACATACCAGCCGGTTGCGGAGGCATGACGGATGGGCCGCTCATCTTGAGCGACAGCAAACCGGAAACAGCCAGCGATTGATCTCGTACCACTTCAGCACTCAGTCGATAGCGAGCACCACGCGACGCGAGCACATTACGAGGATCGACCTCGTGCAATGCGGGATTGATTTCGGAGGCTTGCCGATACGTGTCACTCATCACGATCGCCTTGATGAGCTTTTTCAACGACCAAGCTCCATCGCGATATTCAGCAGCAAGCCAATCGAGCAACGCAGGGTTCGATGGCGGTGCGCCGAGTGCTCCGAAGTCTTCCTCGGTCTCGACGATCCCTTGTCCGAAGAGCCGCGACCAAACTCGATTGGCCCAGACTCGCGGGGTCAAAGGGTTCTCTTTGTTGACCAGCCACATCGCGACTCCCAAACGATTGCGAGGAGTTCCTTCTGGCAACTTGCCAAACTCGCTGACGACTTCGGGCGTGACCGCGTCACCAGGATCGAGGAAGTTGCCCCGTTTGTGAATCTTCGTCACACGCTGCTTGTCCGCTGGAAGTTCTCGGAGAATCGGGAGCTGTGGCAACGCAGCTTCAAAATCCTTCAGCGATTTCTGCGCGGCGGCAAGTTCGTCACGAGCCTTGCGAGCTTCCGGCGATTCGAACGTTGGCTTCAATCCAGTAGGGTCTGCGTCACTGGTGCTCAATCGGAACTGGGCCAGGACTAGTCGATCTCCGTAGTTCTGAGTCATGGTAATTCGCAGCTTGGCATCGCCTTCGACGTTGAGCGCCTCTGCGAAGTCGAACATTGCCACATGGCGTTCGCGTTGACGCGGGCTGAC
>CAIJTL010001300.1 GCA_903823545.1 uncultured Planctomycetaceae bacterium | reverse complement strand
GGGGGCGCGGGGGCGAGCAGCGGCGTGGCGGCCGCCGAGGGCGGGAGCCCCGCGGCAAGTAGCAGCTGGTTGCGCTCCGCCTGCACCTCGCGCATTTGCGCCAGCAGGGACGCGTTGTGCGCGTTGAGCGCCGCCAGCAAGCCGTCGGCGTCACGGAAGTAATGGTCGAGGTAGATCTCGGTAAACAGCAGGCTCAGGTACTGGAAATACTTCCACACCAGCGGCTCGTCGCCGCGCGTCAGCCGGCGTTCGTTCAGGCGTTGGGTGTGGCTGACAATATTCTGGTCATACTCCAGCAACTGCTGCGTGCTGAGTGTGAATCGCCCCGGGTTTGGTGGAGGCTCTAATCCTTGAGAGAATGGAGCCATGAAAAAATCCCCGAAGTTTTCCCCCGAAGTCCGCGAACGCGCTGTACGCATGGTGCACGATCAACGCGGCGAGTACCCCTCCCTATGGGCCGCCATCGAGTCAATTGCCCCCAAGATCGGCTGTGTGCCGCAAACGCTGCATGGGTGGGTGCATCGACACGAGGTTGATAGCGGTCAACGTGACGGCGTGTCGACTGAAGAGCGCGAGCGCATCAAAGCCCTGGAGCGAGAGAACAAGGAACTGCGCCGAGCCAATGAGATTCTCAAGCTGGCCAGCGCTTTTTTCGCCCAGGCGGAGCTCGACCGCCGTTTGAAATCCTGAGCACGTTTATCGATCAGCATCGTGATGCCTTCGGGGTCGAGCCGATCTGCAAAGTCTTGCAGGTCGCCCCATCAGGGTATCGCCGCCGCGCTGCCCAGCAGCGTAACCCGGCATTGGGCTGCGCACGCGAGCAGCGGGATGCAGAGTTGGTTCCGCAGATCCAGCGTGTCTGGCACGCCAACCTTGAGGTCTACGGAGCCGACAAGGTGTGGCGACAGATGAATCGCGAGGACTTTGCGGTGGCACGTTGTACTGTTGAGCGCTTGATGAAAAGGCTGCAATTACAAGGCGTCAGGCGCGGCAAAGTGGTGCGTACCACCCGGCACGATCCGGCGATTATGTGCCCGCACGACAAGGTCAATCGCCAATTCAAGGCCAGCCGTCCCAACGAATTGTGGGTGTCGGATTTCACTTACGTATCCTCCTGGCAAGGCTGGTTGTATGTCGCCTTTATCATCGACGTGTTCGCCCGCCGAATCGTGGGTTGGCAAGTCAGCCGATCAATGCACACTTACTTCGTGCTCGACGCGTTGGAGCAGGCGCTGTATGAACGACAGCCCGACGAGAGTGACGGGCTGATTCATCACAGTGATCGTGGATCGCAGTACGTCTCGATTCGCTACAGCGAACGGCTCGCAGAAGCGGGCATCGAACCATCAGTCGGCAGTCGCGGCGACAGTTACGACAATGCGCTGGCCGAGACCATCAACGGGCTGTACAAGACGGAGCTGATCCATCGTTGTGGTCCGTGGAAGACGAAGGAAGCGTTGGAGCTGGCAACCCTGAAGTGGGTGCACTGGTTCAACCATCAACGACTGCTTGAACCGATCGGGTATATACCGCCGGCTGAAGCCGAGGCAAACTACTGGAGACAGCTCGCCGAGAACCCCAAGCTTGCTGTCTTAACTTAAACCAACTGGCCTCCACCAAACCCGGGGCGATTCAAGAAGTCGTTGCTGGTCGCAACCTGCCAACCGAGCCATTATTTGATAGTCGATTTGATAGTTTAAAACACCCTAAAACGAAAAAAGCCAATGAAATCAT
>CAIJTL010001299.1 GCA_903823545.1 uncultured Planctomycetaceae bacterium | reverse complement strand
TGACCGACAAGGAATACCAGATCATGCGAGACGCCTCGATCGCCGTTCTGCGTGAAATCGGGGTGGATACGGGGGGATCTAACGTTCAGTTCGCGATCAACCCGGCTGACGGGCGGATGATCGTAATCGAGATGAATCCTAGGGTTTCGCGTTCGTCTGCTTTGGCGTCCAAGGCGACAGGATTCCCGATCGCGAAGATTGCGGCCAAACTTGCGGTTGGATATCGGCTTGACGAATTGCGGAATGAGATCACGGGTGGGGCGACTCCCGCATCGTTTGAGCCGACAATTGACTATGTAGTAACCAAGATACCCCGCTTTGCATTCGAGAAGTTCCCCCAGGCCAACGATCGGCTGACCACACAGATGAAGTCAGTTGGCGAGGTGATGGCGATCGGCAGGACGTTTCAGGAGTCGTTCCAGAAAGCGTTACGCGGCCTCGAGGTTGGGGTCGACGGACTCAATAAAAAGACGTCCGATCGAGAAACGATTGAGCGCGAACTTGCTCAGGCCGGTCCCGAGAGAATCTGGTATCTAGGAGATGCATTTGAGACAGGATTCTCTTTGGAGGAAGTGCAGACCCTCACGGGGATAGACCCGTGGTTCTTGCACCAGATCAAGGAGATCGTCGATATCGAGATGGAGTTGGACGATCAGCTTCTGGCGGATATCGATCCACTCACGCTGCGTCTCCTCAAGCGGAAGGGTTTCTCCGACAGGCGCCTCGCCTACCTGTTCAATACGACCGAGCATGCTGTTCGCGCAAAACGCCACCAGTTGGGGATTCGCCCCGTGTTTAAGCGCGTAGATACGTGCGCAGCCGAGTTTGCTACCACAACTGCCTACCTCTATTCCACGTACGAGGAGGAGTGCGAAGCGAACCCTGTCGACCGGAAGAAGATCATTGTGCTTGGCGGGGGGCCAAACCGAATCGGCCAGGGAATCGAATTCGACTACTGCTGCGTGCATGCGTCCTATGCATTGCGCGAGGCGGGGTTCGAGACCATCATGATCAACTGCAATCCCGAGACGGTCTCCACGGACTACGATACGAGCGATCGGCTTTATTTTGAGCCGCTTACCCTTGAAGATGTTCTGGAAATTGTTGCAAAAGAGAAACCATGGGGCGTAATTGTTCAATTCGGCGGCCAGACGCCTCTGAAGCTTGCGCGGGACCTTGCGGCCGCAGGGGTGCCGATAATTGGGACAACGGCCGATTCAATTGACGCTGCCGAAGATCGGGAGAGATTCCAGAAGTTGCTTGAGCGCCTGAAGCTGAGGCAGCCGCCGAACCGGACTGCGAGATCGGCGGATGACGCTTTGCGTCTGGCGGAGGAAATCGGCTATCCGGTGGTGGTCCGTCCGAGTTATGTGCTCGGCGGACGCGCGATGGAGATTGTTCATCGGAAGGAGGACCTTGAGCGCTACATGCGGGATGCCGTCAAGGTGTCGAATGATTCACCGGTGCTTCTCGATCGCTATCTTTCGGACGCCATCGAGGTGGATGTCGACTGTGTATCTGACGGCAAGGATGTGTTTGTCGGCGGGGTCATGGAGCATGTCGAGCAGGCAGGTGTTCATTCAGGGGACTCCGCTTGCTGCATACCGCCGCACTCGCTCTCGGCTGATATCGAGAGGGAACTGAAGCGTCAAACCGTACTTATGGCCCGGGCTTTGAATGTTGTCGGCTTGATGAATGTCCAGTTTGCCATTCAGGGGGATGTGGTATTTGTTCTGGAAGTGAATCCTCGCGCATCGCGTACTGTCCCATACGTTTCGAAGGCTACTGGATTGCCCCTCGCCAAGATTTCCGCGTTGTGCATGGCTGGAAAAAGTCTTCTGGAGCAAGGGGTCGGCAAAGAAGTCGTGCCTCACTATTTTTCCGTCAAGGAAGCTGTATTCCCGTTTGCCAAGTTCCCGGGTGTAGACACCATATTAGGACCGGAAATGAAGTCAACTGGTGAAGT
>CAIJTL010001298.1 GCA_903823545.1 uncultured Planctomycetaceae bacterium | reverse complement strand
CATTGAGTAAGTCGCTTCCATTGCCTCCGCGAACGACATCGTTGCCCTCGCCACCAAAGAGCAAATCGTTCCCGGAACCTCCTTCAAGTGTGTCGTTGCCTAGCCCGCCAACCATGATCGTGTCGAGTCGAATGGTTTCGCGACGACCGCCCGTCTCCAAAATTTGCAGTAGATCGTTACCACCTTGCCCGTTGATCGAGATACTCCGAATCTGAGAAGCCGCCACGCTGTTGACGCGGTAGCCGTTGACGTTGATCTGAAGTCCTTGCACCGAGATTTGACCGTTGACCTGTTGTAGGATGATTCGATCGCTGCGATCCGTCCCTTCGATGGTCAACACACCGTCTGCCACCTGAGCCGTGACAGTCGCTGACATCACTGTCCGAAGTTCCAAAACTTCTGACGCGACTGGAATATGAGCAGACTGCCGTCTGCGTGCTCGATGGTTTTGAGTGCGGGTTTGAAGCTGTTCCAACCAGTTTTTGAGTGACATGAAGTTTTCCCCGAAGAGTGGTGCAAGTTGCGGTTCCGCGAACCGCTCACCGGGGATATGCGCTGGGACTCTAGAACCTAACACTGATTTTTGAAAAAAACGGAATTGGTACTGCTCGCACGAGTTGCGCTGAATTCACGCTACTCAATATCCCACATTCCAACCATTTCCTGCCGCAGTTTGCGGAGGACTCGGCCTTTGGCGACCCAGACGGAGGCTTCCGCCAAGCTGAGTTCTTGGCCGATGTCGGCGGCGGTGCGGTCGGTGGTCAGGGCGAGCCAGGCGGCTTGCCAGGTCTTCGGCTCGAAGTCAGTCTGCATCAGTCGCAATGCCTGAGCGATCAGGTGCTGCTGGTACTCACCTTCCCAAAAGGCTTCGACGGTCGCATCATCGACAATGCCGCTCAGTCCGCTTTCATCTCCGCCAGCAGCGGCAGCCAAAACTCGGCGGCGTTGCCGTTCGCGGCATTTGTTGACCGTGACGGTCTTCAGCCAGCCACGAAAGTTCTTGCGAGCCGCGTCGTACTCAAACCCAGGCAGCTCGGCCATCAGAACCAAGAAGACATCCTGCACCACATCGGCCGCGTCGTTGTCGTTCATGCCGGCTCGGCGAGCGAACGCGAACAGCAGCGGCGAGTACAACGAGACGAATCGGTCCCAGGCCGCATCATTGCGCGGTTCGCGAAGACGTTCGAGAAGTGTCAGGGATGTCGAGTTCATAGGGCCGGGAGTGAAATCAACCAACGATTTCACTGCAAGTGCCATCACAACGAGGTTGCTCTCTCATTGGCATCGGCTGAACTATGGACGAACCCAATGACCGCTACGGCCACCGGACTTTTCGAGGAGTTCGATGGGGCCGATCGACATCGCTCGATCAACCGCCTTGCACATATCGTAGATCGTCAAGGCGGCGATGCTGACGGCGGTGAGCGCCTCCATTTCGACGCCCGTCCGACCATGTAGCGTGACCGTCGATTCGATCCTCACCGTCGATTCGTCGACGATGTCGAACTCAACCTTCGCGCTGTCGAGTCCCAGAGAATGACACAGTGGAATCAGCTCATCGGTTCGCTTTGTTGCCATGATTCCAGCGAGTCGCGCGACCTCAAAGACGTCTCCCTTTGAGACCTTCCGATTGCGAATCAGTTCCAATGTCGCAGGCAACATCCGCACGAATCCGACTG
>CAIJTL010001297.1 GCA_903823545.1 uncultured Planctomycetaceae bacterium | reverse complement strand
CTCGGTGAGCTGCGCCCAGACGTTGCGATAGATCGGCTCTTCCCAAACCGCCTCACGTTGCTGGAAGTAGCCGGAGACAAACACCGCGTCGATCCGCGAATCGGCTGCCCCGGAAAAGAGCGCGAGCAAACCGCCTTCACCGACGCCGGCGACGCCGATCGCGAGGTCGCGTTTTTCGGATTCGTTCAATCGCGTGAAGATGTCGACCGCCGCGAGCACTTTCTGGACTTCGTATCCGATGACGTGTCGGCCCATTTCGAACGCCATGCGATAGACGTATTCGCGATGCGGCTGATTCGTGAAGGCGACATACGGGCTGCCTGAGAACGTGTCGTCCCGGCTGATCAACGTCGGCACGAGGACTTGCACGCCGTTCTCCGCCAGACGCTTCGGAATCTGTGACTTCGGATCAACACCGGCGACGAGTCCGCAGAATTGCTCCGGCGTCCAGTCGGCATCCGGCAACACGATCGCGCGACCCGTGATCGCTTTCTTGGGTTGCAACAACAAACCCTCGGCGGCGATCCCGTCAAGGGCTCGCCAGCGCACGGCATGAACTTCGTAGCTGTCCCCTTCCGCGACCTTCGATCCACGCTCGGTCGTCGTGAGCAATTCGATCGCAGCGTTTGGCACGCGCGGATCAACGGCACCGATATTGGTCAGCAATCTTTGCCGGTTCGGAGCCACGCTCTTTGCGTAAGCCTCGGCTGATGAGTAATCCCGCTTCCACTGAGCGTCGCGGCGTTTCGGTGAATCCGCCAGTTCACGCAATGCGAACTTGTCGATGCCGTTGACCATCACCACATCCAGCGGATCGGTCATTTCCAGCTTCTTAGTTCCCGGTAGCGGTTCACCTTCTTGCGCGAAACCGATTGTTGATGAAACCGTCAACTGGCATGAAAGCACACAACCGGCCAAAGCCAGCCACGTCCTGCGAGTTCCAAACACCAAGCCATTCAACATGAGTGTCTCCCGAAAACGACGACGGTGAATTCTCAAAGGATCGAGCGGATAACCAATCCCGGCACGTATTGCAGTGCCCATTAGCCAGATCAGCAAGCATCCCGCTCCCATTCAGGATCACCGGTTGAAAACAAAAAAGCCCTCGAACAAAGTCGTTCGAGGGCTTTCCATTGACTGCAGTTTTTACAAGCAGGATTGCGCCTACAACTATTCCTTCTTCTCTTCTGGCTTGGCTTCCTCTTTCTTCTCTTCTGGCTTGGCTTCTTCTTTCTTCTCTTCAGGCTTGGCTTCTTCTTTAGCCTCTTCCTTCTTCTCACCCTCGGCGGCAGCCTTCTCGCCCTCAGCCGCTGCAGGCGTGGCCGCAGCACCCTTCATCATCTCAGTCATCTTGCCGGGATCCATTGCTGGAGCTGTGGTCTTCGGTGCTTCTGGTGCACAACCAATCGCCAATGCCAACACGCCACAGCCCAAAAATGCCAACAAATTCTTCATCGCAATTCCCCTGTCTCTAAGTTGATCTACCGAAGCCAGTTTGCGGATCACATACCGCAGTTGTTTATTCAGCCACTTCGGGTGCCGGTCACAAGATACAGCGTTGAAGCGAAAAATTCCCCACTCAAACAGGGCAAGAAAAAACTCTGTCAGCGGAATTGCCATCAATGGGAGGCCCTGAAAGAGGAATCGCGATTTATCGGTTAGTTGCCCTCAATGCACTTCCGCAACATTCGCGAGACGGTTTTCTACAAAATCAGGCCGACCGGTCCCCATGCCGTGAAAACACCGCAACTCGGCTTCGTTGGAAAACCAGGATATTTAAACGCTTAGCGAAAACTGAGTCATCTGCGATACATCTCGTCGAAATACGGCAAAACCTACTGGGCCTCAATAAGTTGCGCGAAATCGACCAACAGGACACCCGTCAGAAAGGTCAACGAAATCGGAAAAGTTTCACAATTTGTTTCAGTTCTGCTCAACTCAACAACCGGCATTCGCCGAAAAATCTGAGTAACCGTCAAAATCGGAAGAGTTACCACATCTTCCCAAGACGGCTGTGCGGTTATCTCCCCCCCGACCCGCTGAACCGAGTGGAACGACCATGAACATGAAGCGTGCGAGATTCTGGCGGAATCTGCTGCTAGTCTCAGCCTTAACCGGCGTGACATCGATTTCAAATTCGGATGCCCAAGAGGGCGTCTCCCGTGTTGGTGGCGGACCTGAACCGGTCCCACCGCCGAATCCAGGTTTGGCGGTCACTCCAGAATCGGAGGGGGTGATGTCATTGTCGCCATCCCCATACCCGCCAATGGATCCGGGGTACAACTACATCCGGCCCAACAATCCGGCCCTGCCGCCAGCGTATGACACGCTGAGAAACTCTCGCCGCGATGCCATCGGGCCACGGTTTGATGTCGGCACGATTTTGAACGATCGCATCGGCGTGGATAACGGCGAGGTGAATTTCAACTTCCTGCTGCCGTTCATGCTCGGCTCGGACCACGAAGTGTTGTTCGTGGACGCTCAAGGGCTGACCTCCTACACGGGCAGAGGTGCTGCTAGTGCGGGTGTCGGATATCGCTTCTACGACTCCGAACTTAATCGTCTGTTCGGCATATCTGGCTGGGTCGATTACGACACAGGCCACAACAAGACATACCAGCAAGCCGGCATCAGTTTCGAATCACTCGGAACTTGGATGGACTTGCGAGTGAACGGCTACCTTCCGTTTGGAACGGACTCGAACGAGCTGTCTCGGAGCATCACCGGAACTCCGTTCTTAGGTCCAAACGGCTTGTTGGTCAATCAGCGAGTCACTTCCGAAGCGGCCTTCCACGGTCTCGACGCGGAAATGGGTGGACCGGTTCCAATCCTCGGACGCTACGGCATCAATGGTTACGTCGGTGGCTACTGGTTGGCGTCGAAGACGGGTAACTCCAAGACTTCCGAGACTGCTGCAGGGCCACGCGTTCGCTTTGAAGCGAACGTGACCGACAGTTTCCGAGTCAACATGACGGCATCAAACGATCAAGTCTTCGGTACGAATGCTTGGGTCGGCATGCAGTGGTCTTTGCCCGATGGTCGAGCACGCACTTGGTTCCGACCGAAAGCGGTTGAAGACAAGATGCTGATGACGGTCAATCGTAGCTACCGCGTGCAGACTCACACTCGCACCGATATCACTTCGACTCCAGTACTCTTTGCTGGTGCCGCGGGAGGCAAGTCAGGCAGCAAGAACGCCGGACTTCCCATCTCGATCATCTATGTTGATCCGGATGCTCCAGCCACTGGCGCGAACGGCACGCTCGCCCATCCTTATAACTCACTGACAACGTTTACCAACATTCCGACTAACGGCTTCATCGTGTTGGACGGCAGTCCGACCGATAAACCGATCAACGGCAACAACCTGAGATTGTTCAACGATCAAAAGTTGTTGAGCACCGCAGTTCTCGCCGCCGGTGGTATTACCGTGCGGACCAATCTCGGAAATATCACGTTGCCTCCGATGACCGGCTTTGGTGACGCAGTGCCGACACAGCCGATCTTCTCGAACCCGTCGGGAGGCAATCTCGTCACGCTGGCTGGCAACAACACGGAAGTGGCCGGCATCACGTTTGATGGCGCAACAAAGAACTCATCGATCCCGAATTCCAACGGTATCGTTGGCAGCGGTATCACCAACTTCAACATTCATCACAATTCGTTCCTCAACTACCGCGACGGTGTTGCGTTGACGAATGCGAACGGCATCGGCTTGTTCCAGTCCAACACGATGACCGGCTTGGCGGGCGTTTCGAACGACGGCTTCCGAGTGACCAATTCGATTCCCAACACGAACGGTGCGGGGCTGCTCGATCTTTCGATCAATGCCTATACAACACCGACCAACATTACCGGCACACCAACGGTTGTGCTGTCAACTTCACCGAACTCGATCTCCGGCAACGACGGAGCGGGCATCCGCGTGACTGCTCGCAATCGAGCGGAGATCAACGCACGGGTTGTCGGAAACACTGTCAACAACAACGGCGATGGCGTGGTGTTGGACGCGGCGGCGAATCGTGGCATCGTTCATGCGTCGGTCATCGGCAACACGCTCAACGGTAACCGTGGTGAAGACCGGAACAACAATGGCATTCTCGATCCGGGCGAAGACCTCAATGGCGATAGCCTGCTGACGAAAGGGAGCGGACTGAAGCTCCTCTCGAACACCGGCACATTGGACGCCGCGACTGTCGGCGAAGACACGAACCGCAACGGCATCCTGGATGCTGGCGAGGACCGGAACAACAACGGCCAGTTGGATGGCGGCTACGTGATCCACAACAACCGGGTGACCAATAGCAACGGCGACGGCATCGCGGTGAACGGGACGAACAATGGAAACATCAACCTCATTGTCACTCAGAACCTGATCGGTGATCCGAACGACCGAACGAGCGGCAATGCGGGACGCGGTCTGGCGATCACAGGCGATAGCGGCATCATCAATGCCCATATCGGCTTCCTCAGCACTGAAGATGTCAACTTCAACGGGGTGCTCGATCCGGGTGAAGACGTCAACGGAAATGGCACACTCGATCTCGCTGACCCAGCAGACGGCAACTTCTTCATCGCCAACCAAGCGGGCGGATTGCTCGTCGATCTGAGCGGTACGGCCACCGGCAATATCTCGACATTCAACAACGTTGTTGGCAACGGCAACGGCAGTCTGCTCTTCCAGATCAATGGAGCGACGCTCGACGGTGACACGACCGGCTTGCCGTTTTCGTTCACGAACACGTCACAACGTGGGATCAACCTCAATAACTTGAATTGGGATTTGGCTCCAGCCGGCTTGGCGTTCAACACACTCACCGGTGATACCGACGCTCAAGACTTCACGGTCAGCCAAGCAACTGTCACCGCCACTGGTTTGACTTCGGTGAATACCAACACCACTTCGACAGGGGTCGCAGGTACGACCAATTTGATCTATCCGGTCGCCGATCAAGCTCAAGCACTCGCGTTGCAATACAGCACCTTCGGCTCGTTCAACGGCAAACTGGATCAGGGAGAAGATAGGAACGGCAACGGCGTGCTCGACCCGGGTGAGGATCGACCACAAGCGTTTGCGTTTAACATCGACGTAGATAGCTTCCCGACTCCTCCAGTCATCGAGCGACTCATAGGAAGCGACTTCATCGGCTCGACGGTCAACGCGACCTTCTCCAGCGGCCATGCGTTGTCGGGAACCTTCCAAGCGGTCCCCGGAAACCCGCTCGCGGCTCAGTTCATCCCGAATGCGCCGATCGGTGTTGTCACCAATCTGGTCACTGGTCCCGGGATCGAAATGCGAGCATCCGGCACGTCAGTGCTCAACAATCCGACGATCGTCGGCAACGATATTCGCTTCCAACAAGGTGGCGGTATCGTCGTCACGGCGACCGAAGACGCGCAAATCAACAATCTGTCGATCCAGAACAACATCGTGTTGAACAACGGTGTGACCTCGAACACGGGAGTCATCAGCGGCGGCGGCGTGAACGTGAATACGCTCAACGCAACGACTGCCAGCGTGACCGGTTCGATCGTCAATAACTCGATCAGCGACAACTTCGGACCCGGTATCTCGCTCAATGCGAATAGCGGTACGGTCAACATTCTTGAGATCGACGGCAATTCACTTGCCAACAACACAAATGGCATCTCGCTGAGCACTCTTAACAACGGCACGGTGACAACTCGCGTCACGAACAACCGGATCAGCGGCAGCACTCAGAACGGTTTCGTCACGTCCGCCGATTTCGGCACAATCAACGTGAATCAATTCACGAACAACGTCATCAGTGCTTCCGGCCGCAATGGAATTCAGTTGGGAGCCAGCAACGGCGGTGTGCTGAACTTGGGTGTGACCGAAGATATCAACCTGAACGGCATCCTCGACGCGGGCGAAGACGTCAACGGCAACGGCCTGTTGGACCTTGGCTTCGCTGGGAAGACCGAAGACCTCAACAACAACGGCCGCTTGGATCTGTCCGAAGACACCAACGGCAACGGCCTCTTGGATACGAATGAAGACACGAACGGCAACGGCCTCTTGGACCTCAGCGAAGATACGAACGGCAACGGTCGGCTCGATGTTGGTAACCTGCTGACGAACAACGCCGGTAACGGCATCTTCGTCACAGGAACCAGCGGCCTCTTCAACTTGGGAACCATCTCTGGCCTGACGATCGACAACACGGTCAACGGCACCGGCGGCATCGTCATCGACATCACCGACAGCGTGCTGACCGGTCAGTTCCTCGGTAACACAGTCACCGGCAGTGCCACGAACCTCGCTGCCGGTCCCGGTTTGAGCATGACCGCCACCAACGGCACGTTCGATATCTCCATCGGCGGCCCGAACGCAACCGACCGCAACACGTTCCTCAACAACGCCGGAGCGGGCATCTCCCTCATCGCTCAGAACGCAGCCACCGGTCGGTTCTTCATCGAAAACAACCTGATCAACGGCACGCGAAACGACCTTGGCGAAGACCTCAACGGCAACGGTGTGCTCGACCCGTCTGAAGACCTTGATGGCGATGGCACCTTGGACGCAACGGAAGACGCCAACGGAAATGGATTCCTCGACCTCGCCGAAGACGTTAACGGCAACGGGATCCTTGATGCTGCCAACACACCGTTCGCTGGCGAAGGAATCTACATCGCCACTCGCGGAGTGAATTCACTCGCCACCGCGAATGGTTCGATCTTCGATTCGCTGATCATCAACAATGTGATCGGTAACACGGCGACCACGATCAATACGACGCTGGGCAACTTCAGCCACGGCATCAACTTCGACATCACGAAGGAAACCAGCCTCACCAACCTGATGATCGGCGGTAATACAGTTGCCAACAACGGCGGTGACGGTATCAACTTCAACCGACGCGACAACTCCATCGTTCAAGGTGTGTCGATCTTCGGCAACGACTTCTTCAACAACGGCAACTCGCTGGGAAGTGGCATCGGTGGGAACGGCATCAACATCTCCGCCTTCGACGGTGGCAGCAGCCTGACGACCTTTGATATCCAACAGAACAACATCAGCACCAACGCGTTGAACGGCGTCAGCCTTAACGTCCAAGGAGATGCTCGCCTCAACGTGGACCTCACTCACAACGTGATTGACGCGAACGGCACCCGCGGCACGTTGACGCAGATGAACGGCATCATCACCAACGAGATTTTCAACGATCCGACTGACCTCCGCCAAATTGGAGGGACGTGGCTTGCCAACCGGATCACGAACAACCGTGGCTATGGCGCGCAGCTCAACGCGACGACCACCAACATCTTCACGGAAGCGATTCCCGGCATCCAACACAGCGAACTGTCTATTAACGGCAACCTGATCGACCGCAACGGCCTCGACGGCATCGAATTCAACGGCGGCGGCACGCTGACAATCGACAGCAACACGATCACCAACAACGGACAGAATGCGGCTAATCCTCTGGTTAATCAACAGCTCGCATCCGGAGACACACTCGAAGACGACAATAACAACGGCATCGACATTCAGTCGGTAATGCGAGACAAGGTCTTGGGCATAGTAGTCGCGCAGACAACCGCCCCCGAAAGCGCGCCGCAACCCCAGACTGCATCTCCAATGGTTGTGAACATCAACCGAAATATTATCCAGGGGAATTTGGGTGATGGGCTTGAAATTCGACATGCCAATAATCCAGCAGCAAGTCACGACGCACCACTGCATCCCGGCAGCGAGTCCATGAGTGTTACAGTTCGCGAGAATACAATCGAATCGAACCTCGGTCGGGGTGTCGACATCCTTAACCAAGGTGGTAGGCGAACGCCGCAAACCGTAGATACGAATGCCAACTCTAGCGCTTCTGTTACGAACCAATTCTCTCCAAACGACACAACCGTCCGGCTTATCGACAACAAAGTCGCCTCGAACGGCCAAGAGGGCATTTACGTGGTTAACACGTCCTCGCTCTCTGAGGTTCAAAGTGGATTAGCCCCCTTCTTGCCAGCTAGCTCTGCCTTGATCTCCACTCACGGCATGGACGCATCTGGAAGTATTGACGCAGTTCCGAGACTTGCGTTGGAAGTTGAAAACAACACCATTATCAAGAACGGACAAGCTCTTTCAGCAGCAGCTCAAGGCACTCTGACCGGCTCAGGTCTGGTCATTAGAGTTGGTACTGCTGACTCAGCGTCGGTGAATCCGGTAAGTGCAGATTTCGCAATTGGGGATTCTCTGACAACGCCGTTTGATATCTCTCAACCGGGAGGAGTGGTTGCCAAAGTTACAAATAATACTTTTGAGGGCAATCTTGGCTCTGATGTCTACATCGAATCATTTACTTCGACCCCCACTGGAGGAACACAGCCCGCAATATCACGGTTGGATATGATCTTCCAAAACAATACGGGTGACTCACTCGATGTCACGAATTTCGGGGCTAGCTACAACGGTGCAACACGCACTAACGCTCAACGGGCATCTGGCGTTGTTCAGCTTCCCGGTGGAGTGACCGAGATATACGGTCGTGTTGTCGGAGTTCAAGGAAGTTCAATTAATGGTGGACCGAATAACGGGGCTCCTACTCGTAGCACATTCTTTGTTAGCGATTTGCTCGACCCAAATAACAGCTTCCTGGATGACCGAGCTCAGATTTACGTTGGTCAGACCCTTGAATTCACAAACGGCATCGATGCAGGCCCAATCAATCAATATTCAGGAACGTCCGCTCTGTCCCTCACACTTGGGTTGCCAACCTCCATTTCATTGAATAACCCACTCGCGACAGCGCCGTCTTTGGGTGATGCGTTCCAAATTCAGTTGTCGCAAAGAACGATTTTCGATGCTGTTTTCTTTTCTGTTGATCCTCGCCAAAACGTCAATGCCGCTCCGCTGAATTCGGCCCAGACACAAGCACTATTTCCTACAAACAGTCTTAATGTTGGTGCAAGGATCAACTTCCTAGATGATCCAAACATCACGACACCAGAACCCGTCATTAACCAACAAACAACTCTGACGAATAACTGGGCATTAACGAACGGTCAGGTTGGAAACCTCGCAGGAGCGTTGACCAATCCCAATAAGTTCCATGTCCAGGGCGGTGTCGCTGTTGACAATGTTGCGGCAAATCCAGGTGCTGGTGAAGGCCCTGTTTTCTCGCCAACACTGCAAGTGACAAGTACGCAAACACTCCAGGTCGCTTCCGGTTTGGCAGCGGCACCTCGTGACGGAAATCTGTTTGTTATCACCGGAGTTCAGGCTGGCACTGGTGCATCAACGCTTCGAGTTAATGGAGCGAAAGTTGCGGGAGGCGCCGGTGTTGACACCAACAACTTCCGAACGCGAGCCGACAGCTTCCAAGAGCGGATCTCGCTCGCGGCAAATGCAACTCAAACGACCGAGCTACCGTTTGAGTGGGGACAGCTACCAGATCAGAACGTGACCGGTGTGCTCAACTTCTTCACGCCACTCACGCCACTAGCACCTCCTCCAACGACGTTTGATAGCTTCCGGGACTTCCGGTTCCGATAGGCGATGGATCGAGTGACTGATCATGAGGCCGGGGGGCCTAGCGCCGATCGGCACGTCGTTTCCTGGGGGGGAAACGACGTGCCGTCGGCCATTTTTAGATAAGGCGGTCGGTGTATCGCATAGTCTTCCGATGGACCATTGCTGATCCGATGAGACTGAGTCGATGAATCGAAAACAGCAGACAATATCAAACGAACAAGCAACGATAAGGCATCAAGCCGGAGGCTTGGTAGCCATTAGCCGGGGGCTGAGCGAAGCGACGCCCCCGGAACGAGGATGATTCAGTGTTTCGACCCCAACGGGGTCGCAGTCGGATTGGCTAGCATCCCGCTGGGATTCCATGGATCGGAAAAATTCTTAACCGGGGGTATCGCGGTGCTCAACCCCCGGCTAATTGCTGGCAACCCTCCGGGTTGAACACCGACTGCCGCACCTCACTTTTTCAGAGAGCCACTCTCATGCGATTTAATCGACGAACACTGTTGGCCGCTGCTGTGGCTTCTGGTTGTGGCGTGCTGGCCTCTGCACCAGGTTTGTTGGCGGCGGAACCGCCGTTGCGTAAGCCAGTCAGGACGGCGCGTGTGCCGGAGGATTCGTTTGCAAAGGCTCCGGAAACGGAAGTCATTCTCGAATTGCTGACCGGAGCCGGTGCGGCGGCGGAACATGCTCAGCAGTGGGGACAGCAACTTCAGAAGCTCAATGTCACATTTCAATCGCGACAAGGCGTGAGCACCGACAAGCCGCACGTGAAAGAACAAAAGCTGGGACGGCTCCGTCGAGTGACCGTCGTCGCACTGTTGGATCGCAACGGCAAGATCGTGTGCGAAGATCGCAGCTTCACGTTGGCTCAAGCACAACAATTGGCGGAATGGGTTCGCGAACTGAAGGCTTACGGTGCTCAGGGAGCGCCGCAGGGAAAGCCGATGTTCGGGCTGGATGAGTCGCAATTCAAAACGCTGATTCAAGGACTCAGCCCGGCGGTTGAAGCGGAGACGATCGGCTTGAGGTTCGATGCGGCGCTCAGCAAGTTGCCGCTGCCGTCGAGACATCCGGTTCGACTGACTCCCGAAGGAAAGCGAGCGATCGCGGCGATTGATTCCAACCAGACACTGCGACAAAGCGTGAAGGGACTCAGCGTGGGCACAGGACTGGCCGTGGTCTTGTCGGAATTCGGACTGGCGTTCAAACCGCTCCGCACGCCCGAAGGCTCGATCGAACTGTCGATCTTCCCGCGTGAAGATGATTCCGAGCTTTGGCCGATCGGCTGGCCACTCGACCCGAATCGTCCGCAGGGACAGATTGCTCCCGCATTGTTCAAGATGGTTCCCGTCGAGTTAAACGACGTCCCACTCACCGAAGTTCTGACCGCCGCATCGACCGCGTCCGAAGTCCCCATCCTGCTCGACTACTTCCCGATTGACCAACAAGAGATCGACGTGAGCGAGTTAAAGGTCAACGTCCCCGCTCGCAAAACAACGTGGGGATTGCTGCTGAAGCAGATCACGTTCAATCACAAACTCGGTCGCCGCATCGCGACCGACGAAGCGGGCCGCCCGCTGGTCCTCATCACGACGCTGAAAGACTCACTCAAAGAGACGACTGTCGGAAAGCCGACGAAGTAGGACGCGCACTCGTGCCCGTTCGTGGCGTTGTGAGGCGAATGGGGCGGGAATGGTGGAACAATTGGTCGTTGGTTATTGATCGTTGGTCAATGGTCATTTGGGGGAAGTTTGGAAAGTAATCTGAGGTTGCTCACAGCGGCTTGCCTCACTCCCCTTTTCAATGACCAATGACCAATGACCAACGACCAACGACCAATTTCCTCCTTCTTCATTGTTTGGTCGCACGCTCTGCACCTCAGACCGTAAAATGATCTCTTGAGAGTTCCGCGACCAGTTCTTTCACAAGCTCTCTGCGTCCTCTGCGTGTGTTCCCTCGGCGCACTCAGCGTTTCAAAAAAGGGCTCTCCGCCAAGTGTGTTGAAAGGCAAACTTTTCACGCAGAGGCACAGAGTTCGCGGAGAAGACCGGCCTTCTGGGCCCTTCATGTTCTGCGGTCCCTGCGTCTCTGCGTGAAACCTCTTCGTGAGCGACCTGTTCCAATCCGGAAGGTGGAGAACCAAAAAAGAATTAACGATCCCCAAACACCTCTTCCGCCGATTGGCCCGACCTCTCACAACCCGTCATCCGTCTCATCCGCTTCTTCGGCTCCGACTAACTCCGCTCGGCGTTCTTCAAGCTCTGCGGCCATGCGGCCTGGATCGAGCGGTTCGACGATCGCATATTTGCCATCGCACCAGCGAAAGAAATCGACTCGCCGACAACGTTCGCTGCAAAAGGGAAATGAACTTCCTTCGCGAGCGGCTTCTCCCACGAGCGGTCGTTCACAAATCGGGCATTGCGGTGGTTTAATCATGATGTGTTGTCATTCGAGTGCTGAAGATTGAAGATCAGAAACATGCTTAACAAATCGGAAGTCATTTCCGCCATCCATCACAGCGGTCGGCAAGCGGTGATTGTCGTCACGGGGGGCGGGAGTTTAGCGATCTCGGATCTACTGACGGTTCCAGGTGCCTCGTCGTTTTTGCTCGAAGCGAGCGTGCCCTATGCCTCGACCGCACTCACACGATGGCTTGGTCGAAAGCCGGAAAACTTTTGTGCTCGCGACACTGCATTGGCAATGGCGACCGTCGCATTTCAGAAAGGCCGACAACTTGGCGGAGAAGTCGACAAGATAATCGGCATCGGTTGCACGGCTTCGTTGACCAGTAATCGCCCGAAGCTTGGCGACCATCGAGCTTGGATTGCCATTCAAACGGCCAATCGGACCGAGCTTTTCGAGTATCAGCTCGCAAAAGGTCTGCGCGATCGTCTTCAAGAAGAGCGGCTAGTCGCGGACGTGTTGCTCGAT
>CAIJTL010001296.1 GCA_903823545.1 uncultured Planctomycetaceae bacterium | reverse complement strand
CGGTTATCTCGATGTGCTGCTTTCGTTTCGTAAGAACACCTCCGGAGGCGGTCTGCAAATCGTGGCTTGGAAGTATGTGGACCTCAACAACGCGCTCCGTTTGCTTTGCGGCGGGAAATCACAGCTTCAAACCGCCGCTTTCGTGGGACTGTTCCTTTTGTCGTTCACCGTGCTGGCACGCCGTTGGTGGCGATGGCCTGCACTCGACGTCAATCAACGCCAGTGGCTTTGGGCCGCCACGTTGGCTTGGTTGCCGGTCTTGAATTTGTATGTCGGCATCTACGATTCAATCTTCGTTGTGCAGAGCCTCTTGATCGCGGCAGATGTTCTGTTGCGTGACCAGCGAACAAACTCTCCCTTGGCTGATTCCGGTTTGTCGTACTGTGCGCTCGCCATCGGCGGCTCAGCGTGGTTTAGCCAAAGCTTAGCTCGCGTCTCCGGATTGCAGCTCTACACGATTGCATTAATCGCGTTAGGCGTTCTGGAACTGCGATTGGCTAAAAGCAGTTTCAATACTGGATTACTAACCCACAGCGTGGCCGAGGGCGTCGGTAAATCACTCGTGGAATCGCCCTCGCTTACGCTTCGGGTTGGTTTTGAAACCGCCTCTAATCAGCGCCACCAATCCACTGACGACGCATCTGAAAGATGAGTGGTCGCGACCATTACGGAGTTACTCGGACTTCGGCTCAGGCTTCTGCCGTTGCGACAACAGAAAGCTGACGAGATCCAAGAACTCCCGCTCGTTGACAACCTCGTGAACGTTCGCGGGCATCAACGACAAGTTGGATTTCACGCGCTCGTCAATGTCGGCAACCGTGACAGAGAATTCCTTTCCTTTGTTGTCGACCATGACCAACGTTGCTCCTTCTTCGCGGCGGATCAGACCAGAGAAGATTTTCCCGTCTTTCATGACCACCGTTGTCGTCCGGAAATTCACATCGACGTTGCGATTGGGATCGAGCACATCTTCGAGGACTCGTTCCAGCCCACGCTGACCAATGCCGTCCAGTTGCGGCCCGATGAGGACTCCTTTGCCTGCCACTTGATGGCAGAGGGCACAGTGCTTGGTAAACAGCGCCGCTCCTGCTTCAAGCGATGGTCGTTGAGCGACTTCCGCGTTTGATTGAGCGGACAAGAACAACGTGCGACGTTGATCAATCATTTTTCGAAGGGCTTCATCTTCGTTTGGTAGGCCGGATGTGACTTCCGCCACTTGCTTGTGAAGATCATCAGACTTGATGGCGTCTAAGCGTTGCTTGATGCTCGGTCGAGTGAGCAGTCTTGGCGAAACATGCCCGTCTTGCGCGAGCTTCAACAATTCATTCGCGCCGAGTGCGTCCGATGCCAGTGTCTCCGCCAACCGCAGTTGCAATCGCTCAGGAATCGCTTTCACGGCAGTGACCAACAACGAAGTAGGACGGGCACTCTTGCCCGTCGAATCTTTCACGTCGTCGTTGTCTTTCGACGTCTTTGCCGCATCGGGTCGAGCAAGAGTGCCCAACCTACGATCGACCACCGCCGCCGCAATCTGTTCACGCATGGCTTCTGGCAACGAGACATCGG
>CAIJTL010001295.1 GCA_903823545.1 uncultured Planctomycetaceae bacterium | reverse complement strand
CTTTCTGGCCGGGGCGAGGTGTGCTCCAACCGCCGGAACCTGGGCAGAGGCAGAGTTTCCACATACCGTCGCGGATGGCGAATGAGCCGTTGATGGAATGACTGACGAGGGTTGCTCGCGACGTCGAGTCGCTTTGGCCGAGCAGAGTCGGCAAAAAGCTGACGCTGTCTTCCGCAGCGTTCTCTGGAAGTTTTGAGCCAACAATATCAGCAGTGGTCGCCATGAAGTCGGTGAGGCAGGTGAGTTGTTCGGTTGTCGTTCCCGGCTTCACTCGACCGGGCCAGCGGACGAGGAACGGGACGCGGTGGCCTCCTTCGTAGATGTCAGCTTTGTGGCCACGGAAGACATGGCTGGGGTTGTGCCCCTTCGCGAGCAGTTCGTCGAACTTGGCTTCGGGTGAGCAGCCATTGTCGCTCGTGAAGACGACCAGCGTGTTCTCGGTCAGGCCGGTGCGGTCGAGCGTTTCAAGCAATTGACCGAGGCAGGCATCTTGTTGCATGACGAAGTCGGCATACGGATTGAGGCCGCTCTTGCCGAGCCATTCGGCAGTGGGCAACACCGGTGTGTGCGGTGAGGCGAACGGCAGATACAGAAAGAACGGCTTCCCCTGTTTGGCATCAGCAGCCTGACGCTCAATGACCGAGATCGCTCGCTTGGTGAAGTCGGGCAAGACGTTCGTCGCATCGAAGCCGGGAGCGGCGGGGCCGAGTCGCGTGTTGCGGCCCTTGCGACCAAACATCATGGCAAACTCACGGTCATCCGTCGGTAACGCAACGACGCGATCGTTTTCGATGTACGTGTAAGGGACCATGTCGAGCGAACCGCTAATGCCGAAGTACTCATCGAAGCCGACGCTGTTCGGACCGTTTTTGATCGGCTGTGAATAATCGACATTGCGGTTCTGACTCACCGGTTCGATGCCGAGTTCCGTGATCTGCTTCCCTTCAATGCGTGCCCAGTCCATGCCGAGATGCCACTTTCCAACGCAGGCCGTGTGATAGCCGCGAGCCTTGAGCAATGAGGCCAAAGTCATGCGATCTTGTTCAATCAATCGCGGGCTGAGGCCGCCGAGTACATGAGTCTGCAATCTCGATCGCCAGTTGTAGCGACCTGTCATCAGCCCATACCGAGTCGGCGTGCAAACCGAAGAACTCGTGTGAGCGTCAGTGAAGATCATCCCTTCGCGAGCCAACCGATCCATATTCGGCGTCGCGATCTTGCCGTTCGGATTGAGACAACGCACATCGCCATATCCAAGATCGTCACAGAGAACGAAAAGAATGTTCGGTGTCGATGACACATCTGTTGCGATGACCGAATTTTGGTTAACAACGCTCAAGCCGACGAGGCACAGAGCCAAATCGATCAAGGCAAGACATTTCTTAGAAAGCATGGCATGGCTCCGATTATCTTCCGGTGTACCGTGGCGAAATTGGCGTAGTTCTCATGACACCAAGTTAGCATTTGACAGGCTGAATGTTATTCCTACCATCCCTCCCCCCATCTGAGCGATTTGATCGCCTAGGTCGAATGTAAGGACTCCTATTCGCAAAAAAGTAATGCGATGAAGTCACGTCGTGCGGGATTTACGTTGATCGAACTGCTCGTTGTGATTGCGATCATCGCCATTCTGATTGCCCTGCTGTTGCCGGCAGTGCAACAAGCTCGCGAGGCGGCTCGGCGGTCGCAGTGCAAGAACAACCTCAAGCAATGGGGATTGGCCATGCACAACTATGCGGATCAAAACAAAATGTTCCCCTTCGGAGCGACAGTGACTCCGCGGCATACATTCGTCGTCAGTCTCTGGCCACAGCTCGATCAGGCCGCATTATTCAAGCAATACAACTTCAGCACACCTTTCTTTCTCCCTCCCAATACGATCACAAACACGATGAATGGTGTGATGGCCGCCCAGTTGCCCTTGTATCGCTGTCCGAGCGATCGTGGCGGCTTGTGGATGGCAGACATTTATTGGCGTCCGCGCGGCAATTATGTGGTGAGCTGGGGCAACAATACTCGTCCTTGGACAGTAGCTCCGACCACGAAAGCGGCGTTCGGCTGGGCCAACGATAATTCGACAACTCCGCAAGTGACGAAGTTGTCAACTTTCACTGATGGAACCTCAACTTCGTTGCTGATGTCCGAAGTCATTATGGCGACGGCGGACAATCATTGGGACGGTCGAGGTGACTTCTTGAACGACGATGGATCGTTTGTCAATTTCCAATTCATGACGATCAACACACCCAATTCGGGAATTGACGTTAATCAGTGTGTGACCAATGCACCGCCGACACCATGCATCGCTGGAGCAAATCGCCATAACGCGGCTCGCAGCTACCACACGGGGGGCGTGCATTCGCTGATGGCTGACGGCGGAGTCCGATTCATGGCGAACAACATCAGTATCAAAACGTGGCGGGCATTAAGTTCCATCAACGGCAGCGAGACGGTCGGGGAATTTTAGTTCGACACGTGACTGAGCCTTTTGTTCAAGGTCACTCACTCGCGTTTGTTTCTCTTCTGAAAGTTAGGCGAGTCGATGAAGTGCGTTCCCCATT
This sequence comes from uncultured Planctomycetaceae bacterium, assembly GCA_903823545.1. Lineage (GTDB taxonomy): Bacteria > Planctomycetota > Planctomycetia > Planctomycetales > Planctomycetaceae > SXKJ01. The sequence goes on along the minus strand of CAIJTL010001295.1, from coordinate 2,300 downwards.
CGTGCCTATGGCTGGTTGTTTTCGGCGTTCTTGGCTGTGGAAGTGGCAAGTCAAATGACATCGTCACGGTGACGGGGCTGGTCACGTTGGATGAGCAACCGCTTGAGAAAGGGCTGATTCAGTTTCTGCCGACGGACGGTAAAGGGACTTCTGCTGCCTGCGAAATCCGACAAGGGGCATACTCCGTTGACATGCTGATCGGCACCAAACGAGTTGAGGTCACATCCCCGAGAATCATCGGGCAAAAGAAGGCGTATGACACACCGGAAAGTCCTGTGATGGATTTGCTCGAAGAACAAATCCCCTTGGAATACAACGGACAGTCAAAGCTGAATGCCAAAGTCTCACGTGAGCAGAAAAAGTTTGACTTCGCGCTGAAATCAAAGGCTCTCTAACGCGCTATCATCCCTAGTGCGACTTGCGAGCCTGGGAAGGTGACTCGTAGCATCCCCAACCGTTCTCCGTTTTCTCGAGAACGGGCTTGAGGCGTGTATTCGTTTTCTTACTAGCACGAAACGCCAGCGTGTTGTATAGATCTGATCACACACAATCGCTCTCGCGTCGTGCTAATTGGGGGCTGCTACTCAATGCGTTTTATTCATGCTGCTGACATCCATCTCGACAGTCCGTTGCGAGGCCTCGAGGCGTATCCGGGAGCGCCGGCGGAACGACTCCGAATTGCGACTCGGCAGGCATTTGATCGGGTCGTCCAGATCGCGATCGAGGAACGAGTTGATTTCCTGATCATCTCGGGAGACTTGTTCGACACGGAAGTGAAAGACTTTCATGCGGCACTGGCGGCGGCGGAACAGTTACGAAAATTAGATCGTGCAGGCATACCGGTTTATTTGATTCTGGGCAATCACGACTCGCGCGAAGAGATGATTCGTCATGTCCCGTGGCCCGCGAATGTGACACTCTTTGATCACAAGCGACCTCACACTGTGAGGCATGCAACGTTACCGGTCGCATTACACGGAATGAGTTATCCGAAACGCGAAGTGACCGAGAACCTCGTGCCTGGTTATCCCACTCCGGTTGCCCGCTGCTTCAACATCGGCTTGTTGCACACGAATGTCGGAGGCAATTCACGTCACGCGGCGTATGCCCCGTGCTCGGTCGAAGAGCTTGTGGCCAAGGGCTACGACTATTGGGCGCTGGGGCATGTTCATGAGCATGAAGTGCTTCACCAACAGCCTCACGTTGCCTATTCGGGAAACACGCAAGGTCGACACGCTCGCGAAGTCGGTCGCAAAGGTTGCCTGTTGGTGACCGTCGATGAGCAGGCCCACGGTTACGAGATTAGCGATGTCGAATTTCGAGAGACGGCGATTGTCCGTTGGTTTCGCGAAACAATTCCGCTGGAACCGGACAACGATGAAGAGGCGTTACTCGATGTCACGCGCAAGCGACTTCTGGAAATCGCGGCGACTTCCGGTGGTCGACTCGCTGCCGTTCGGCTTGAGTTCACAGGACGTTGTGCCGTGCATGCACAGATCGCCAAAGACGCATCGCGGCAGCAACTCATCACCAATTTGCGAGCACTCGCGCCGGATTTGGGAATCGACGTCTGGATCGAGAAGATCAAGTTCCACACGCAGTCGCCCCTCGATCTCAGGGCACTGCGCGAACGGCAAGACTTGATCGGCCAGTTGTTGCGAGACATCGGCTCGCTAGTCGCTGATCCGCAGTCAATGCTCGCATTGCCTGAAACCAAAGACCTCGCAGCAAAAGTGGCGGCCGAGTTGATTCAAGACGGCGATGGTGACGACACGTTCGATCTCGACGATGCGGCACGACACGTCGGTTGGTTGCGTGATGCAGAGGCATTGCTGTTGAGTCATTTGGTTTGATCAAACCCTGGAGTGCTGCGGCTCGACGCAGCACTCCCATCAATTGGAATGAAGAGGTTGAGTCGCGAGAAAATGCTCGTCAGACAATCAAATCTGGGGACGCATTTTGCGGACAGCGTTTTTGAACCGTGAAAGTCGTCATTGCAATTGATTGAGGGCTGCGTCGAGCCGCAGCACTCCAGGGGTTCTCCGTGAAGATTCAGCAGTTACACATCAACCGATTCGGCCACTTCAACGAGTGTGATCTCGTTTTTCCGGGCGACGGTTTGCAAGTCATCTATGGGCCGAATGAAGCGGGAAAGACGACGCTGCTCGAATTCTTGCGCGGGTTGCTTTTCGATTTTCCGGCACGCACTCCCTACGACTTCGGCGACAAAGGGGAGATGGCAGGAGTTGCGACACTTACGTTGCGCGACGGGCGATCGGTCGAACTGCGACGTCGCAAGG
>CAIJTL010001294.1 GCA_903823545.1 uncultured Planctomycetaceae bacterium | reverse complement strand
GACCTTCACGGGTCCTTTGAACTTTGCGGGCGACTTGTCCACCCCGGCCTCCTGCGCCATCACCACACCCACTATCAATAACATAGCAACCATTGCGCATGCTATTGTTCTTGTTGTTTTTGTATTCATTTTTAGTCTCCTTTATTTCTCTTGTTTATTTCTTTAAATTCAAAATTCCCTCGGCGAATGCCTTGCCCATCTGGGCAAAGATCTTCGCACTGCCCAAATAATGGTAACCACCATTGGAAGCGCCTTTTAGGATTTCTTTATCTTTACGCGAAAAGATTTCTTCCAAGGCGAGATCAAGCTTCTCTTGGTCTGCTTTGGTGATACCCTCAATCCGCAGATCTATCCCGGCATAATGTTCTGGAGACTTAAGGTCATATTGGTCATTGGCATAGGCCGCCAATACGTTCTTCCCCTTCTTTAAATATTTGATCTGTTCGTTTTTGAGGACGATGGAACCATAACGCGGAGAGTCTTGCCACCAGATGTAGGTGTGTATCTTTTGTCCGTTCAAATAAACATGGAATCCTTGTCTTGCCAAAATCGCGATGCGATATGACTCGTAGTTTAGGTCTTCAACTTCAAAAGTTGTGCGCATCAGCAGGAATTCGCCCTTTCCCCATGTTGATGGGAATTTGTCCAAGGTGATTCCGCTGTGTTTCCAGACTCCCTTTCCGATGGGGCCCTTGCCTTCTGCCCATTTACTGTCATCGAAGTCGGGCATGAACCAATTCTCCATCCCGGCTGGCGGCGTGATGTCACGGAATCGCCTGCCGTCATATTTTTCCATCTTGTCCTTCTTCTCGGTTGGATCGATCGTAACGAAGCGCCAGATCCGTTCCTCTGGCAGCGGTTTGCCAATCGGCTTCCAGTAATTCTCCCATTTCCATTCCCGGTCGAAAGAGCCATCTTTTTTCAATGTGTGAGCTATACCAACGATATTGTTAAACTCGCCCTGCTTGGGTTGTGCGGCGGCAATGGCGTGATCCCAGAAGGGAGCGGTCTCAACAGCAACCACATTGCCCTTGAACTCGGGCATGTTGGCCGGCGCGGCCATAGCCTTGCGGAAATTAACATTTTTGCCCTCACCGTCGACTCCAAGTACGCCGATCACGAATGGCATCTTTGGGGCTGACAGGTCTTTGCGAACATCGCGAATGAACTTGGCTAGCAGGTCTGAATAAACATCGTATTTCCCAGGTTGGTCGGGGCCGGGATAAGTAGTCCCATCGACCAGGTCGTTAAAACCCTGAAGCCAGACAAAACCGGCCAGTTCATAGCCAGCCTTAGCGTCATATTCCGGACAGACCCGCTTGGGATCTGCCAGCACCTTTTTAACATGATCGATCATCATTCGGTAAAACACACCCGAGGCGGCATCCTTGTCAGCCTGCCATTTTTTACGGTCCTCGAGCTTGGGGACCCCGTGGGCGCCCTGGGGATATTTGTCCCACACTTCCTGAATTTGCTTGGGCAGTTTGTATTGCCCGGCACTGGGCGGACGGAATTCGGTGTTGAGTGATCTGCCACCCCACGCAGTCTTGATAATAAGGATGGGCTCCTTCAGTTCTTTCTCCATAAAAATCCCGAAGGTAAACTCGGGACCAATCTTGCCGCTTAGCTTGGTGGGCTGATTTCCGCGTTCGCCGAAGCCGGCAGTCAACTTACCCAGGCCCTCACCATTGGCACTGCCGTCATAAGGGCCGGTCAAATAGGACATCCAGACCTTATCACATACACGCGGCGTCCCATCGGGATTGCGCATCTCCTTGAGCAAGGGTGCCGTCAGCGGATCCTTGCCGATGTAGTCAAAAGTGCTGATCGCCGCATGACCCTCCATGTTGGACTGGCCGGCGAGGATGAAGACTTTGAGCGGCTTCGCTTCGGCGTTGGCAGCGGCAAAGAGTGTCGTGATGAGTAATGTGGCGATGTATTTCATTTTGATGTGCCTGAAGGTGTTCTGTTTCATTATTGTTCCTTGCTTGTATTTGTTTTGTGTGGTGGTTCTGATTTTCACTTGGAGCTCTTTTCCTCTTTGATGCGGATAATTTTTGGAGTGTCCGTCGAGGCTTCAATCGCAGTGATCGTATCGCGGACGCTCTTGGCTTTTTGGAGCATCAGTTTCCTTGGGAAGTCTTTCTCTTCCTTCTCGAAGTAGTCTGCGATCTTGATCAGTTCTGGAATGACTGCCTTGGCGTGAGTGCCGTAGGTGAGAAGAATTTTCATAAGCTCAGGGGTGCGAATTTGGCTTTCCCATGGATTCTGATCACGGGTGTATTTCACCAGAGCGCTCGTGCCTTCCTCGATGTGGTGCTGCGACAGCAGACGCAGGCCCTCCACGCGGATCCCGTCGGCGAACATTTCGCCGCTCGGCGCAGGCTTTACGATTGCTTCGTGGATGGCAGGAAGTAAGGGCTTGATTTCTTCGAGTGAGAGATAGCGATAGACGGAACCAATGCTGCCACGAGCACGGCCGTCCTCATTTTTCAGTCCGGCGCGCACGGCCTTGTAGAGGGCGGGGCGGTCCACACCTTCCAGTGATCGGCCGAGCATGCCATCACGCTCAAACAGGGAGAAGGAGAGATAGCGTTGCTGCATGCCGCGGGGGTCATTCTTCACATCCACTTGCGCCAGCAGTTCGAGTAGTTGTGGCACAGCCTTCATTGCGGGAGCGCCGATGGCTGCGAGTGCTTCAGCCGCTTTGATTCGGAGCCAGAGGTCTTGATGCGAGAGCGTTTTTTGTAAGGCATCTACGGCAGGCGCTCCACGGCCGCGCAGGAAAATCAACCCCTGGCAGGCGCCATAACGAGCATCAATGTTCGGGGAATCGAGCATCTCGACCAAAGGTGTCACGAGAGCGTTCTTGCGCCTTCCGATAGCCATGGCGGTTCGCTCGCGCACCACCGGCGACCAACTGCGAAGACGCTCGAGGAGTTGTTCTTCACTTAGCGCATCGTAGAAGCTTTTACGATCTTTGTTGTTCCAGCCACGCCCGTCGAGTATGAGTGACTGAGTTGCGGCGGCATTGAGTTGCGGCACTGCGTCGGGCTTTTTGCCAGTGAGATAAAGCTTCTTCAGCGGCATGGCGTAGGCCAGCAGATAGCCGCCGGTGCTATCCCATCCCGCGAAGCTGTCTTCTTCAGGTTCCGGAGGGCCTTGGTGCAGGAAGTTTCCGTTCGCGCCGCGTGCGAGGTCGTAATACCATGTCCCAAATTCGCTCATCCACGCCCCCGTTGCCTGGGGTCCCGACATGGCAACGCCTGGCATCGCCCAAAGGATGTTGAAAAAATTGCCGGTGTGTCCGGTGTCCCGCTCCGATCCATGTGAAGCGACACTCATGCGCGAAAAGAACTCTGCCCCTTTCGATTCACCGAGCAGGTTGAACAGCACGGCAGCCATCCCGCACTTGCCATTGTCCTCGTGATTTTCAATCCATGGACTATGATCGCCGTAAGGAATCGCACCTTTACCAATATAAAAGCGTAACAACTTGGCACTGCGCTCGATCGCCAGATCTAAGGCCGGGTCTTTCACGCCCGCCTCACGGGCCATCACCAGCGAGATCGTCAGAGGCAAACCCGGCGAGTTCATCATCCCGTAGCCGCCAAGTCGTCCGTCGGGCTTTGCGAACCCATGGCCCCACGAACCGACTGCGCTTTGACCATTGGCTGCTTCGAGGGCGAGTCGCGTCAAACCGGGCATGACCGAATCATCGCCCGTTGCAATCTTATATTCGGAAAGGAACATCATGACGTAGCCGTAATACCATGTTGCCATTCCCTCGGTTTTGTAGTTTGCGGCCCACTTGGTTTCCTTCTTGATCAGCGGGAGATAGTCGGTGTCGCCGCTGGCTAACAAAGCGAGGGCATTGAGCGATCGGGGGATAGGGTCTTGCCGCTTTGCATAGGAGGGATCTGCCATCTGTTTGGCGAGATCTTTGCACCCTTGTTCGAGAATGCGTTTTGACTTCGGGCAATCGTAGGGCGCCGTGGCGCTGTAAGTTCCAAGCACCGGGAGCTTCACCACGATTTCCGCTGTGCTGCCAGCGCGCCACCGGGTCAGGCTAAGCTTGCCTTGGCCTGCTTCCGATTCTGCAAGGGTTATAGCCTTACCCATTTCGGTGCGCGGGTCATAGGAAAACGGCTTGCCGCCGACGCCGAGAATCACATCGCCGACCGCAAAGATGCCATCGGTGGGAGAATTGCTCTCCACTTTGGTGATCGCGATTTGGCGAGCGTCTGAGGTGACCATCTTGTTGCAATAAATCCAGCCACGCAGGCCGGTGGCACCGAGATTCCAGTCATGCTTCGCTTTTTTAGGGATCTTGTCGCCCTTGGTGAAGTCCGGAGCGGGTACCTCCGCCCCGAAGACTGAGCCGATCGTTACGAAAATGGCTAGGGTTGCAAGATATTCGAGATTGCTTTTCATAGGATCAGATTATTCCTTTGTTGGTAGTGTCACTGTAGCGGCTTGCTTTTTCTGGTTACGCACGAATGAAATCGAAAGCGGCTTGCCAACAGCGGAGTTGACGATAGCGAAAAACTCTCGGAGGCCAGTCACAGTTTTACCATTGACGCCTTGGATCAAATCGTTGTCGCGGAAACCGGCTTTGGCGGCGAGACTTCTTGCGGGGACTTTTGTCAGGTGAACTCCGCCACTTTCTTTAGACACACCAAAGCTGGAAAATTCAGCGCCTTGTAACTCCTGAATGGTAGCACCGAGCCAGGTGTCGGTCGGGCGCCCTGGATTGGTGGTCTTGGTTTGTTTTTGTGCAGGCAAAACCGGGGTGCGTGTAATGGCTTTAAGCCTTGGCGATTGCACACCAAACTTGTCCATCGGGAAATTTTTGAAACCGAGTTTTAAAGCCGGCGATTCGTCTCGCACTCGGTAATCGCCCTTGGCCGGGTTAACGAACAAAGGGTCGCCGACGATCGAGTGCGCATCACAACCGTTGCCAGCAAATTTCGTGCGGTCGGTTTCGTTGGTGGTAAACAGATTCGAATCCACCAGTTTTCCCCATTGTCCGCTCTTCATTAGAGCGGGACGATACGCGCCCATCCAGATGTTATTAGTTACGATGTCGCCGCTGTTTTCGTACCAGACATGGGGGTGCAGCGAATTGTTGACGGTAATATTATTCCAGACTCGACGGTGGAATCCTTCGCGAAGCTTGAGTCCGCCGTTCAGGAAAAGATTGTTGTAGATCTCGAAGTTTGATGAACCGTCATCGAGGTCAACATCCCAACCGTGATCGCAGCGCCACCGACTGTTGCGAATAATGTTCGGCTTCACGGCGTCGAGGAGTGCCAGCGTTGGCAACTCTCCTGCAGGTGCTTTTAATCCCCAGAATCGGTCGCGACCCCACGAATTGAACGAACCATGATCGCCAGTTTCGCGCACAGTGTCGAACACATCGCAGAATTCGATTACATTACCACCCCAGCAACCGTCGCCGATGTTGATACCAGCGCGGGAGGCATCGTAAATCGAGCAATGCCGGATCGTGATTCCCTGAGCCATGGATATCTCTACTCCGGTCGCCTGTTTCTCGACAACGCCGACATGACGAATGATGCAGTCTTCCACTAAGCAGTCTGCCGGGTAGTTGTCCGT
>CAIJTL010001293.1 GCA_903823545.1 uncultured Planctomycetaceae bacterium | reverse complement strand
GTTGCTTCACGCAGATTATTCGCGCCAAGATTTCGGCAAGTCCGACTTCGTGTCGAGCAGGATTTCGAGGATCGCTTTTCGGTCGTCTGACGACAAATGTTTGAACGTGGGTGATTGATCGCGGCCGGTCAACACGTCATGCAGTTTGCGATAGACGACCTCTTTCACTTCGTCTGGGAGTCCGTCGAACGCAGCAGAGTAGATCAAGTAGCTGCAGGGGTATTGGAAGATGCGCGTCTCCAAATTGAAATCGCGCAATGATCGGCCTCGTTTGTCGCTAGGGCCACGTTGAGCAAATTGTTCGGCGAAGCCTGATGTTCCCTGCACTCGGTCAGTCAGCGGGGCTTCGCTCACAAACAAAAAGTGTTTCAGCACCAAGTCGGCCGAATGATCGATTCGTCGCTGAATGCTTTCGGTGCGAGGTGCGTCTTTTTCCTTATCGAGATTCCTCAGAATCTCTTCGTCGCGAAGTGCGAGCTTGGTTTGATAGTTGGCCAGTGTCAGCGCGTTGTGAGCGGGAGCTTGATGCTCCAAAACCAGAAACGCGACGATGTCACTGTGCGGCGTGAGATACGGCTCGACATTGATGAGCTTTGAAAGGTCGGTGACGTTCGCTCCCACGTCGGGATCGAAAGCCTCCGGTTCGCGAGCACTCTTGGCGATCATGTTTCCCATGTGCCGCTGACGACCGTGAGTGCCGCTGACGTACCAGCCGCCCCAACGTTCCTTCAACGGGCTTTGCCACGTCGTTCGATAAGTGCTGGTGCTGAGAATTGGATTGCCGGTCGTGTCAGGAAACACAGACCGCACCAAATGGCCTGGAATTCCCTGAGTCACCGACGAAGCATGGCAGAGCGTGCAAGTATCGGTGTGACGCGAGAACTTTGGCCGAGCCACTTCATCTTGATCGAGCGAATAAAAAATTCCGCCAAGCTGCGGATCAACGGCTGTGGCTTCGACGACATCGCCATTCACGCACCAGCCGACGTAAACGTCATCGTTGAAATAGATCGCTCGCGGCGTGCGTGGATTGATGCGGCTCCGCTGAAAGCTAGTTTTGGAAAAGACCAGCATCTGTGACGTCTCTGAAACATTCAGCGTCTTCAGTACCGATGCGAGATAACCGCTTTTGTCGTCAAACTTCAGTTCGACATCCTTGGCGTTGATCTTCTCTTGCAGCTTACTGATCGGGTCCGTCAGCGGCGTCGTGAGATAGTTGATCGGCTCTCGTTCAATGTCGAACTGTGCGAAGCCGCTCGCGGGAAGTGCGATGATTACAAAGAAGAGTGCGATCCGGATCATGGCAGTCTACTTTCAAAGGCGTGGAGTGACAGCACGCACTACTCGGCAAACAACATACCGCCGAACTTACTTACGCACCTGTCGATGGTACTTCCAGCCGGGAAGGAAGAAGCTGAGGCCGGAGACGATGCCGAACAGCGCGATGCGGAGATCAGGAATCGGCCAGAGTGGCATCAGCGACATCACGACGCCTGTCAGGAACATTGCGGCTGCTTGGAAGTAGAACCGGCCAGACAAGATGGCCGCTTTCACCAAGAAGACCATGCCACTGATCAGCCCCAGCACAGGCGAGAGTGACAGAACCTCTAAGCCCAAGGACCATTCAACGACATACAGCCCCGTGCTAGCGATCATGCTCCCGGCCCAGGTGTGCGCGATTTGGCGTTCCACAAAAGTGATCGGACCGGCTCGGCGGCGCAGGCTCCAAAAGCACGCCGCCCAGATGCCGAGCAACACCACCCACAGGCCGGGATAAACCCAACGAGATTTTACTCCGCTGAGCAACAGCACGTTCGTCAGCAAACTCATAGATGAGATGACGACCGCATGCCACATCCAGAGTAATCCCCAGTTCTGTAAGACGACCGCATGATGCGTCTCTCGAAAAGCTCGGCTGAGGATCTGCGAGAAGTGTCCGGATCGGGCGGAGATCGGCTCGTGAGCCAAGAACGCTTGCAGGTCGTCGGCGAGCGCATCGGCAGATGCGTATCGCAGGTCGCTTGGCTTTTGCAGACACTTCAGCGCGATCAGTTCGAGGTCCGGATCGGCGCTCGGATTCAAGACGTGCGGTGGGATCGGATCTTGCTCAAGCACTTGCAAGATCGTGTCCACCGGCGATGCCGCTTGAAACGGTGGTCGGCCCGTGAGCATCGCAAACAGGATCGCTCCGAGACTGTAGATATCGCTAGCGGGACCAACTTCACCTCGCTGACCAGCCGCCTGTTCGGGAGCCATGTAACTTGGCGTGCCGATGATCGCGCCTGTGGCAGTGAGACTGGATGCCGTTTCGTTCTTAGCACGATGCGCCAGCGAGTGGTCGCCACGATCCCGACTCGATAATGAGTGATCGACTTCAACATTGGTTTGACCACTCGCTGGCGCGTCGTGCTGATGTTCGCGCAACCGTTTCGCGAGACCGAAGTCGGTGACATATGGGCGGCCTTCGAGATCGATCAAAATGTTTGACGGCTTGAGGTCGCGATGCAGGATGCCGTGGCGATGCGCGGCGGCAACTGCTCGGCAAATCGGAACGAGCAGTTCTGCCGCTTCGCGTGCGAGTAACGGGCCGTCAGCCAGTCGCTTCGCGAGCGTGGTCCCTTCAATCAGCGGCATGATGAAGAACGGCTGGCCGTCGAATTCTCCGACTTCATGCACCGAGACCACATGCGGATGTTTTAGCTTCGCTGCCGCTTCGGCTTCCGCACGAAAGCGAGAAAGGTCAGTCGCGGACGCCAGTCGGCCTGGCAAAATCATCTTTAACGCAACGGCGCGGTTCAGGCTGATCTGTGTCGCACGATAAACGACACCCATGCCGCCGCGACCGAGTTCCTCGTGCAGTTCAAAGTCGCCAACCCGTCGCCCCGTAGCATACGCGGCCCGCGTATGTGCCTCTTCTTGATCAGCAAAAGACTCAAGCGAGCCGCCTGAGCTACGAAGCTCATCTGAACCAAGGGAAGAGCTTCCGAAATCCTCCGCGAGCATCGCTGTCGCCCACAGTTCTCGCAGTTCGGTTTCGAGTTCCGGATGATCGCGAGTCACCGCGACAAAATCCGGCATCCGCCCATCACGCGACAGCGCGATCAGCCGTTCGAGCAGAGTAAACAACAATTCGTCACGGTCTTCAGAC
>CAIJTL010001292.1 GCA_903823545.1 uncultured Planctomycetaceae bacterium | reverse complement strand
GAACCGGACGCTCGCGCGTTCCGGCTAATGGTTTTCTAGCAAAGCTAATTTGGCGGGAATCCTTCGTTGTTTTCCTCTTCGCCAATTGCTTCGTTGGTTATGTCGCCATTCATACTCTCGTCATCGATTTGCAGGCGTGGTTTAGAATTTGCAGACGCGGGAAGTACGGCTTGCTTGACTCTGGATGCGATCGGTCGCTTGTTATCGAATTTCATTTTGGAACTCGGCGATGCGTGTGCCCCATGATTGCTTCTTGCTTCAGGTTCTGGCGGAGCAACTGCATCGATGACGATCAAATCGTTCTCATCATTGAGCGATCCCTTTTCAAACTGCACGTTCTTAATCGCGACGGCATATTCGGCTCGCGATTGGAAGTAACGGATTTCAGCTTCCGTCACGCGTCGTTGTGTGTCGAGCAGACGATCAACATCGACCGGCAATCCGGCTTGTTCTTCAGCTTCCAATGAGGAGAGAACCTCTTTCGATGCGATGTAACGATTCAGATTGTTTTGACAGGATTCATAGGCTCTGACGGCATCTGCGAGCGCGTTACTAAGATCGTGAACGACGTCTCGTTCTTGTTCGCGTTGAATTGCACGCTCGTGGCACAGAGCCAGTTCAGCGTTCGCGACTGCGGCATGGCCTTGGCGGAAGCCAATCGGCATCGCCATTTCGACGCCGACCATCCACTCTTGATGGTCGAGAGTTGCCATGTTTCCGATGGATGAAATCGGCTTGCCGCCGCTTTGGTCCCCCTTGGCAATCAATTGATCGCCGAAGCCACGAACGCGATATCGGCCCACGGCATCGACGGTTGGCAGAATGAAGTTTTGCGACGCGAGCAATTCCATTTCGCGGCGTCGGACTTTGAGTTGTTGACGTCGGAGTTCAGGACGTCGAGTCAAAGCTTCGGTCATGACTGCATCCCAGTCGTAAACAACTTCTGCCTCGTTGGGATCTTCGTTTGGACGGAGAAGTTGACCGTCGCTTATCGGCAGACCGATCATCAGTCGCAATCGACGTTCGCAAACTTGTACGCCACCGTTCGCTCGAAGTGTTCCGCCGGTGCTACCGTTTCGTGTTTGCGTTCCTTGCAACAAGCGGCCGGTCAACGAATCATCGACTTCACTCTTGAAGCGATAATACTGCTCACGTGCTTGAGCCTCGCGAGAAGCGGAAACGCCCTCGGTTTCTACTTGTGCCTTGATCTTACGCCATGATTCGAGTGAGCCGTTCATCGCTCGACGACGTGCGTCGAGTTCTCGGTACGAGTAGTACAAGTCCCAGTACGTGTTGACCACGTTGCTAACGTAATCGCGTAACGCCATCTCGAAGTCAGTCTGATTGATGTCGGTGTTAACGCGAGCAATCAGGATTCCGTTGTACTGTCCGACGGTCGCAGTCGGACCAGCAATCCGGTTGTATTGGAGGCCAGCACCTTGAAAGATTGGCTGCCGAACTTCAGTTTCGATGTATGAGTTCCACGCTCCCGGGAAGATGTTTCCGGGTGCGTTGTTTTGATCGCTGTCCGAAATGCCTCGTAAGGTCATCGTCGAGCCGATTGCTGACTTCTTCGTGAGTTCCGTTTTGTATTCGTGGTAGTCCTGCAGATAGGAGTTCACACCACCGGCAAAGAATGAGTTGTTATAGATGCGGTCGTTTCGGTTGAAGTTGGCTGACGCTCGCAATTGAGCATCGAAGGCGCTTAATGCAGCCGCAGTGCCGAAACGCGGATCAGTCTGCTGTAGTCCGGTTGCATACCGAGTCCGAACGATGTCCGGTGTTCGGAGTAAGGTTCCGCCGAGGTCGCGAAGAACCTCTGAGTTTTCCATCGCGATTGTTAAGACCTCATTGAGTCCCAGATCGCGATATTCGATCGGCTTGTCTTCTCTCAGAGTTTTGGCTGTCACGGGAGCCGTGGCCCAAACACTTGGGTGAACTTCTGGTTGAGGGTTGTCAGCCAGTTCTGTGAGTCGATCGATTTCTTGGGTATCGTTTCCGACAGTCGTTCGCAGAGTTCCTCGTTGAGCACACCCCATGATTGCAAGGCAAGCCATCGATGTGAGTAGCACCGCGATCGTTCGCGCAAGCGCAACGTGCGAAGACGTTGGTCTTGTTCGGTCGAAGGGGGCATTGATCGACATGCTTGTCGTTTCCAAATCGTGTCCCGGACCAGTGAGTCCGGCGACTTGAGAGGGGGCAATTCCTTGCGAACGCTCAGACGCAATCATTTAAAAGTGATCACGCACGAAGATCGCCTTCTTGTGATCGGCAGACGGGTCTTCCGATGAGAGAAAATATTCCGATTCTCCGGGTTGGCGCGATAAGTAAAACACTTTTGACGCTTGATAGACCCTATCTGAGAAGGATTGGAGAAGATGGGAAGAATCGGTGGTCTTGCGGTTGAGGCCTCTGTCATAAAGTTCTGTTCAAAGAAATGACGGACTCTCGCTTCTGTTTGGTCGTGGGTTTACCGTTCGTCTGCCTTCGTTTCACACCGTCTTTTGCGCTTGATCCTCCTATGAAAACACCTGATCCAACTGAGCCGATCAGACGCTCTGAGTCGCTGATGACTCGCGTGGACGGTTTGTTGGATCATGCAGAGCGACTGGCAATAACGTCGGTTTCAGTGGCCGAATATTACTCGGGCGTTTTGGGGGAGCTTGCGGATATCTTGCAGGCAGTTGGAGTCGCCGTTTGGTCGGTACGCGACAACGGCGTCAGCTTATTCTTTGATACTGATGCGACACCCGAATGGGATTGGAAATCGCGAGCTGTTGAACCGATCGGTCGAGTTGAAGCCGAACAAACCGTGATCGTCCCTGCTGAAGTCGGTGGCCGATTGCCGAATCCGACGGAGTTTGTTCGCTGCATTACGTGCCAATCGGTCGCGCCGGGATTGCGACTGGCTTTGGACGTGCGACTTTCGTCGTTGGCTCCGCGCGATGAAAAGGTTGCTGAGGTCGTTACGGCCATTGCCGGAGTCGTGATTGAGTTTCATCGTGGGCGGCAATTGGCTCGCATGATGTCTCTGATTACTGAGAGGGATCGGCTCGCCTCACTGTGTTATGCGTTGCACGCGTCACTTGATTTGCAGCGGATTGCCCTCGAAATTGCAAACGATGGCGCGGCCGCACTCAATGTCGATCGAGTCAGTGTTTTGTTGTTGTGCGGAGATTCCTTCCGGCTCGAAGCCGCGACCGCGGTGAGTGAAGTCAATCGAAGAGCGAACGCGAGCCGAGCGATTGAAAAGCTTGTTGCGGAACTTCGTGGAGTTGAGAAATCGTTACCGTGGACGGCGAAATCTTCACTGGAACCGACTTCTAATGCTTCTGTTGCCGAGGGATCGTTGGTTAACTCAACCAAGGATTCTGCCGTAAATGCTGATGTGGCACAGATCGCGCAAAGCTACTTGCAAGAATCGTCCGCAACGCGAATTCGAGTCGAGCCTTTGGGACCGTTGCCGGGGTTATGGACGGCTGCGAATGCGGTCGTTGTTTTTGAGTCTTTTGGTTCCGACGGCGTGACGGCCGAATTCGATGGGATTCCGGAGGTCTGCCGACATGCTGCGGTTGCTTTTGCACATGCGAAAACGCTGGAAGTACAACGGCTTGGGAGTTGGGTTCAAAAATGGAAAACAGCGGCGACAACTCAGCGAACTCGAACAATTGCTGGAGTATTTTGCGGCCTCCTTTTGTTACTGGTGGTGATTCCTGCTAGGTTTGAATTAGAGGCACACGGGCAAGTACAGCCGGTTCGGCGGCAGCACATTTACGCACCTGCCGATGGATTAGTCACGAAGGTATCTGTTACCAACGCAAAGCAAGTGATTGCGAACGAAGAGTTGGTCGTTCTGAGAAATCAGGAATTAGATCTCGAAGAGCAGCGCATTCGCGGTGAGATCGCGACCTCCTCTTCACGACTAGCGTCAGTTCGAGCTGCCCGTGTCGATCGTCCCGCAGCAATATCAGCGGGCCAGCTTGCCGCCGAAGAAGAAGAGTTGAAGCAATCGATCAACAGCCTGAATCGGCAGTTAGAGATCATCAGTCGGCGTGTTGCAGAGTTGACGTTGCGATCGCCGATTGCCGGGCAAGTTGTACGCTGGGATTTAATTCGCTCGCTCGAAGCGCGTCCGGTTCGTCAGGGGCAGTTGTTGATGCAGGTCATCGACACCCATGGGCCGTGGCAAATTGAACTAAGGATTCCAGATCGGTCTGTCCGGCATGTCCTTGCCGCTCAGGCGGCATCGAAGGATGGTCTTGATGTGCGGTTTTTGTTTCGGATGGCTCCGAGTATCACGTATGCGGGAAAACTTGGGACGGTCAATTTAGCGACGGACCTCGATCAAGAAGGGGAGTTGTCGACGTTGGCGACTGTTCCGTTGAGTCAACATGACATTCCTGACCTGCGTCCGGGGTCGAGTGTCATTGCCAAAATTCAGTGTGGTCGCCGCCCGATCGGATATGTTTGGTTGCGCGAGTTCTTCGAGTTTTTGCAGATGCGTGTCTTTTTCTGATCTTGGGAAACGATGATATGCCGCAATTCATCTTCGCGATCGCCGGTTGCTTTTCGTTACTGGCCGTTGTTTCGAACGCTATGGCTGACAGTCAAATTCCCGTGCAGTCCGTTTTGACTCGGGTGTTGGAGGAAGCTGAGGTTCCGGCTCGAGAAGCCGGAGTTTTAGCGAAATTCAGCGTGCGAGAAGGAGACAAAGTCACTGCGGGCCAGATCATCGGACAATTAGATGACGAGGACGCGCAATTGGCAGTCGCACGTGCGGTGTTGGAGTTGGCCATCGCGACAAAGCAAGTGGAGAATTCGCTTCCCATTAAAACGGCCGAGTCGTTGTTAAATGAAGCGGAACAGGATCGCAAACAAGTCGACCTTGCCCAACGCATCGCGAGCCGAAAGTCAGACAATGACGTCTCGGTTCGTCACGCCATAAAGTCACGGGACGCGGCGAAAGCAGATCTCGATCGAGCGGTGGCGGCTCG
>CAIJTL010001291.1 GCA_903823545.1 uncultured Planctomycetaceae bacterium | reverse complement strand
GTTGTTCAAACGACGAAATCCGCTCATCGAGTCGCAGTCGTTCTTCTCGCAATTCGTCTCGTTGCGAGATCGTTTCGCAGGCTGCTTCGCGATCCTTCAGCCAACCAAGCATGGCGTCAGGTGCGAGTGGCTCGAAGCTGCATTGTTGCCAGAGATTGCGCCACTTGGTTTGCAGCTCCGTCTGTTGTCGTTCGAGGTCAACAAATCGCTGACGTTTTTGATCAATTCGTTTGGCAATCGCTTCCAACTGCCGACGCCATCCCTCTCGCTCAGCGACTTCGTTGGCGTTGTCATAAATTCGATCGGCAATGTCGTCCGCAGTTTGAACGGCCTGCTCGTACTCGTCAGGGAGCGAAGCGTTTGAATCTTGTTTCAACCACGTCGCAATCTCCGCTTCCGCTTGCTCGCCAGCGATGTATTTCTGGCGAACGAGATTCCAGCCAGCATCGCGTCGAACACGAGCGGAATCGCGATCATCAAGGGTAGGCACGATGTGACTCGACTTCGCTTTTGCCAAAGATTCTTCGATCTTCAGTTGCTCCGATTCGTCGGTTGCGACTGAGTCGTTCGCAATTCGTAATTGCTCGCGAAGATCAGCAAACAGCACTTTGAATTCCGCAACGGTCTCGGGGCGCGGCACCGGCAAGTCGTGAGGATTTATTACATCGGCAGACAATGGCGGTGACAGCTTGCGGCATTGAATCGCAAGTTTGCGATCCAACTTCAAAAGCTCGCTCTGTGTGTTCTCTGACTGCTTCCGATTCAAAGCGTAATCAGCTTCCGCCGAGAGCGCGGCAGCGAGAGAAGTGACATCACGGGGCGTACCGAACTTGTCCAATTCATCTCGCACTTGCTCGAGACGCTCAGCATCACCATCGCGTTTTGCCGTCAACGTCGTCTGGGATTTGGTCCGCTCAAGTCGTTCTTTGCCGAGTCGATCAATCTCTGCGCGAGTCGCCACATCAACCGAGAAGCTTCGCAAGTCATCGTGGCTCCATCCGGGGCGCAGCTCCGTCAGCTCACGATCGATGAGCAATAGCGACTCTGCTCGCTTTCGTTGAATTTCAGGCAGGTCATTCTTCGCATCGATAAATGATTGCCGCTGCTCAAGGCACGACTTGATTTCTGCTCGATACGAGACGGCTCCGGGGTCAAGTTTTAATGATGCGAGACTTCGTTCGGTTTGTTCGATTTCGGTGGCACGCTTGGTCTGTTCTTCATCGAGTGACTTCAAGTCTTTGCTGAGTGCCTGATATCGCTGCCGAGCATCGACGGGGAGTGGCACCACTCGCCCGTGAATTACGAGCGTTTCTCGGTCACGAAGGCGTTGCTGCAACTCCCACCATTGCGGCCAAGCGCGGACTCGCTTTTCGATTTGTGAGTGCTCGCGCCGTAGTTGATCGACTTGTTGGTGCAATGCTTGAGCACGCTCCGCCGCTTTGGTGACATTGGCTTCAGATTCTTGAAACTTGTCCGGACGAAGCGAGCGCTCTTTGATGTCCTTCGTCAGCTTCTTGAGGTCCGCCAGCAGTAAATTGATTGCAGGCTTCGAGCCACCTTTCTTGAAGAGTTCGTCCGCTTGGCGTGTCAGTTCCGCCACGACTTTGTCCGGACTGTTATTCCCGCCGAGGCTCCCGCCGAAGAGTGCCGATTGCACACTGTCATGCTTGAGGCTTGCTTCACCCTGACTGAGTTGATCGAGTCCAAATGCAAAGACCGATTCAAACAACCCGCGATCCGCATGGTCGAGCAACCGCAACCAACCGGCGTCATCAAGGTCAGTCGATTGACCGTTGAGCTT
>CAIJTL010001290.1 GCA_903823545.1 uncultured Planctomycetaceae bacterium | reverse complement strand
GCGAACGGCCAAGTCGCGCTGACGTACATCGACCCAGCAGACACGGTTCGCGAGCGAGTGGCCTCAGCCGAACAGGGATCAACTGCAGAGTTGCTGCCCTATCCGGCGAACCCAAACGGCTCGATGGCTAACATCGCCGCACTCGGCGATCCCACCGGCCGAGTGCTCGGCTTGATGCCGCACCCGGAACGCTTCCTCTTCGCGACACAGCATCCGCATTGGACTCGCCTCGGCCTGCGCGGCGAGGGTGCGGGGATGCAAATTTTCCGCAATGCGGTTGAGTACTTCACGGCGTAGCAATACGAATTGGGTCGGCTATTTGAAAACTGCCTGATAACGGCGCAAGCGATGAAAGAGTACGACCTTCTTGCCGTATGGTTTCGTGTAGCGGACTGGGCGGCATATGACCTTTCCAAGAATGGTGACGAGGGAATCGTCCTCAAACCCTTGGGCATACACGCTAACGCCGCGACGTTTATTGCCCGCTCTGCGTTCACGTCATCGGTCTATATGCATCGAAAGATCGGGGCCAATCTGCTCGGTTGGATTCAGCAACCTCCGCTTAGTTTATTGGGCGAGTTATTCCAGCAAGAAGTTGAACGAGACTCGCAATTAGAGCAGGACGATTTGAAGCGACTCGATTCTCAGTCAGTTGTTGAGGATCTCGTATTCTCGGCAGCGTTCTGGATGCGAAACATACATTCTCGAACGGCAGCAATTGAGTTTCTGCAAACTCTCGTTGAACGAACTATTGCTGGGGAGTACTGGAATACAGCAAGTTACGCCATGACGGTGCTTTGCCAGTACCAAACGCGCGGGTGCGGCGATCTGTTACACCGTTTTCAACGGTTTGCAGCCACGGCCAGCGTCAAACATCCTTGCAAGCCGTCACTCTCTCAGGAAAAAGAATTCACTGAGAGCCTACTTGCGAATAACCCGGAAACATTGGGGACCATCGATTCGCTCTTGGACCAGCGGCTTCAATCGGCAAACCCTGAAAACCTGGATAAGAACAGCCGAGATGCGATCGACCAACTCGTCTGGTATGCAGAGAGATTTACTCCAACGTAGGGCGAAATAGCGAGAAGGCTTTGGTCAATTTTGACTCTACACGAAGCCAGTGACCGAAGTCGTAGCCACAAGCTGCCAGCTCGTGAGCTTTTTCCGGAACGCATGCAAGCGAATAGCTTGCCTCGACTTTAGACGAATTCTCAAAGTTCCTGGAATTTACGCGACCGGTGCGCGCGTCGTAGCGCCAATTGGTTTAGGGGCCGATCGAGTCGCATCGGAGAATGTTGATCCCTCTTTGTCTCTCTAATTGGCAAGACCTCGCGTGCCCCCCTAAACTGCCGCGTCCGCTTGTTTTGAAATTTGAACTGGTTCAAGGACTTCCGCTCATGGCATCGACTCGGAACAGTTTCCGTGAGGTCGTGCAGACACAAGCTCAAGAGGCACGTGAGAGATGCGGCAAACGCATCGCATTTTCACGCATTGGGCTTTTCTGGATATTCGTCTTGGCAATGTTCGCGGTTTGGGGTTCGTCGTTGGCGAATGCTCAAGCCACTGTGGGCGGTGCTGGTGCGGCTGCGCCCAACGTTAAAGAGACTGCCGACGTGACGTGGGAAAAGTTGATCTATCTGCCATATCGCGAATTGCGGACCGTCTTTGAAAAGCAAAAGTCGACAGTCTTCATGCCGTATATCGAGTACCTCAAGCTCATCGCCAAGGGAGACGCAACACAGCCCGGACAGCCCCCCGTTCAGGTTGTGATCTCGGCGGCGAGTTATCGAGTGATTGTTGACCGCGATGTCGCACGAGTCGAAGCGGAATACACGGTGCGAGTGCTCGGCAAGGCGTGGTCGGAATTGCCAATGAAGTTCGGCAATGCCGCAGTGGGCGAGGTCACGAGCGAACCGATCGGTGATACGCAGGCGGGCAAAGTGCTGTTACGAGCGGCGGGTGAAGGAGCGTATTCGTTGCTCTTCCCGGCTCCCGGCGAGCACAAAGTAAAGATCCAACTGGGTGCGAGAGTCCGTTCATCGCCTGACGGCAAGAGCTTCGATCTCGAAGTTCCTGCGGTTGGGATCACAAAATTTGAGATGACGATCCCCGAAGCAGATCAAGCGGTCGAAGTGACTCCGTTGCTCGTGCGTCAGCCAATCGATGCCGTGAAGGGGAAGGAAACCAAGATCGCTGGCAATCTTGGATCTGCCAGTCGAATTGGCGTCGTGTGGCATCCAAAAGCAAGTATCAAGCCGGAGATGG
>CAIJTL010001289.1 GCA_903823545.1 uncultured Planctomycetaceae bacterium | reverse complement strand
TCCGAGTTCGTCGAGTCGCGGAGCGACTCGACCACAAATCGTCAAAGTCTCTGCTCGATCTGAAGGAGAAGCATGTCAAACGGGCAACGCAGTAGAGACCGGCTGTGGGAAATGTTGCTGACAGCCGCCACGATTTGGTCGGTGATTGAAGTTCCGTGGCAGTTGGAATTCGGCGTCAGCCAAAGAATCTCCACCAAGGTGGTTCAATGCTTGTTAACAGCCCTGTTTGCCATTGACCTCCTTCTGCGATGGCGTCACCTCTGGTCTAGTCGTCGAGTGACTACGACAAATGCCCGAAGGGAAGACTGTCCGGAATCGTTGTGGTGGTTGCTTTCGGACGTCCCAGCGGCGATTCCGTTTGCGTTATTGCCTGGGCCAATCGGACTGGTTGCGTTGCGAATGAGCAGGCTGGCCCGCTTGATTCAAACTTTGAAGCTCTGGCGTCAACGAGATATTCATAACGCCGGTTTGTTGCGATTGATCTTCTTCGTCTTTTGGATGCTGATGATTTCGCACTGGGTCGCGTGCGGCTGGGCAGCCTTACGCGATCGTCTGCCGGGTGATAAAGACGGAATGCACTATCTGCGGGCGCTGTATTGGACCATTACAACGTTGGCGACTGTCGGATACGGTGACATCACTCCCGCGAATGGGACGCAGATGTTGTACGCGATCATGGCGATGCTCTTTGGGGTCGGCTTGTATGGTTACGGCATCGGTAACGTCGCTCACATGCTCGCCAACATTGATCAAGCTCAAGCCCATTACCACGCCAGCTTGGATCGGCTTTCGAACTTCTTGCGGTATCGCAAGATTCCTATGGAGTTGCAGCAGCAAATCTTTGATTACTACTCGATCTTGTGGGAACGAAACCTCGGTTACGACGAAGCGGTGATCCTGCGCGAATTGCCGGAAGTGCTCCGCGTTGAAATTGCCGTGGCGATGAAGCGTGAATTCATCGAGAAAGTCCCCTTCTTTCAGGGAGCGAGTCCGCAGTTGTTGCGCGAGATCGCGGTCGAACTGCATCCAATTCTCTTTCGACCGGGCGACGATGTCTTTCGCAAAGGAGAGATCGGACGACACATTTACTTCATCAGTAAGGGGACTGTTGAAGTAATCGCCGGTGATGGAAAGACTGTCTTGGCGACTTTGACGGAAGGCTCGTTCTTTGGAGAAATGGCCCTCCTGCATAAGCGACCTCGCTCGGCCACGGTTCGCGCGGTTGAGTTTTGTGATCTGTATGCTCTCGACAAAGCCACTTTTGAAAACATCATCGCGTGCTTTCCGGACTTCGCAGCGCACATCAAAAACGAGGCTGAGCGGCGAGCGGCACACTGATGCGCATCCCAAGAAATATCTGTGCTGTCTAACGACCAAAACCTCCGAAGTCTCAAAGACTTCGGAGGTTTGTTGATTGCGACGATTTCTCGCGCTGCGTATTTGGTTTCTCGCCTGCTGGCGCACGCCGAGAATTCTGAAGCCAATCTTGACGCACCACTCGATCGCGTTGTTTTTATCCGTGTGTGGGTTTCGACTCGTCAGCGAGGTGTGTTCAGAGTTGAAAGAGCACACTTCGCACACGCGATCGGAATACACACGAATTATTCCTCAATGGATCAACCACGCCATCACTCTTTCAAAACTATTCAGCAGCCGGTTTCGGCGCGTCATCGGCTGGTCTGGGTGCTGGAGCGACTTTCAGGGCATTGATCTTGGGGATCACAGTCTCCGCTTCTGCGCCTGGTTTAGGACGAGCCGTCGTTGGATCGGGAGCCGGTTTTGGTGCGGGGCCGATCGGGTCATCGGCTGGTGGGAGCGGTTCGCGAACAGCAGGTGAGTTCGCGGCTTCAAACAATTCCCAGCCATTGGCAGTTTGCTTGAACTTGTAGGTCGCCGACTTCAACACGTACTCGCCGGTTCCCCGACCGCTGCCGCGATTGAACTCCACAATCCAGTCTCGGTCATGCTTGAACTTTTGCGATTGGCCCGGCTCAATCGTGAAGCGAGTCCCGTTGAGCGAATAATCAACCGCTTTGTCATTTGTCGTCGGGCTGGTGATGACGATAGGGCCGTTGTCGTAGACTCGTTGAGGTGCGGCGTCCACCGGACTGGGAGCTGAGTAGCTTGGTGAGTAACTCGGTGTCGAATAGACCGGAGCGGGGACATATTGGGGCGTCGAATAATACTGCGGCGTCACGTAGTACTGCGGGGCGGAATAGATGCCGATGCTCAACCCTGAGCCGGATCGATATCGAGTGCCACCAAACCCCCAATAACTGTTCGGATAGCCGTAGCCTCTTCCGTAGAAGCCGCCACCATACCCGCCGCCGTAGTATCCGCCACCACCATGATGATGATGATGGTGGTGTGTACCACCGCCACCGAAGTAAACCGCACCCCCACCTCCACGACGTTGAGCAAACGAGGTGTTCGTGATGCTGACAACTAATAGCAAACTCAAAACCCAAACTTTGATAGCAGACTGGGGAGACATGCTGTCCTCACTAACTTCAAGTTGTGGCCAGCAGTGATGTCGATGAATCCTCGATTCGTCAAACGCTGACGAACTCGTCGGCGACTGCTGGCGATGAGCGGGGCGGTTATAACTCGCGACTACGACCGACGGACAGATGCGATTGGAGTGATCTCAATAACTTCGGCAGCCCGTATATCGTGCATATGAGGCGCCGCCGCTTACTTCTCCTCAGGCGTTTCGCGATCTAGCTTGAGCTTTTCTAGCTCACCCAATCGCACCTTGATTCGGATCTTGTCGAGTCCTTTGAGTTCGTTGATCGCCTTGAGATACCAGTATTGAGATCGGCGATTCGCCGCAGTCTTGTCGGCGTCGGTGAATTCCTTTGCCAGCTCCCACCAGGCGTCGCCGAGTTCGATCATCTTTGCGGTTTCTTCCGGATTCGTTTGCTCCAATTCCGCTGCAAATTTCAACGGCAGATTTTCTGATTTGGCCAAGTGGGGTAGACCGGCAGGCCAGTCGTCTTTGACGAAACACAGATGTTTTCCTAACCGCTCGTTGGCGACAGGGTCTTCGGGATTCTTGCTCAAGGCGGCGCGAAATTGTTCTGAGCCATCGCCCGATTTCTTTTTGAGCGAGTACTCATCGGTCTTGGCTTTTGCGGTTTCCCTCAGCGCCACGTTCTTGGCCTTTCCGGCCAAGAGCACCGCAGTTTTCGTCGCTTCAATGGCTGTGTCGAAGCGTGACGCGGTTGCACATTCTTCGGCCAGCTTAAGGTACGCTTCGGCCAGTTGCTCCTGAGGTGCTCCCGACTTCACCGTCGAGCTGAGTTGCTTGTATCGCTTGCTCTTTGCGTCGATCGCGTCGACTTCAAATTGAGTTGTCAGCTCGCTCACGATCTTTTCAGTGAGTTCAAATTCACCTGCGATGACGGCCAAATCGCTCGCTTCTTGAAGTAGCACATATTTCCCGACTGGGTCATCGGCTGTTGATTTCGCCTGTTCCAACAACTTTGTTGCCAACTCCGCTTTGTCAGCGAGGCGTAACGCCTTGGCGAAGTCTTGCTTGAAAAGCTCTTTGATCTGTTTTTCGGATTCGTCACGCTGTTCGTCAGACGGCACAGGAAGCTTTTTCGCAACAGCCTCAGGCTCACCTTCGGTTGAGGGCTTCGTTGTGGGCAATGGTTTGGTTGGATCGTCATCGCCGTTCGCGTCCGCTACTGGCATTGAATTTGGACGACTCCCCGGAGCGTTCGGATCGATCTTGGGGAGTTTCCACAATTGAATCGTCGCGGTGTTTCCCGATTTGTCGGATGAATCCCCAGCGATGAGGATGTGCTCACCATCGGGCAAGAAGGCAATGTCTAAAACTTGCAACTTCAATCGCGGAAGTTGCAACAGGCCGCTCCCAGTCTGAGCGTTCCAGATTGAAACGAGTCCGTTCAGGCCACCGGTTGCCAATAGTTTTTCATCGGATGACAGCGCGAGCACATCCGCGTGAGCGAAGAGCGTCTCGGCTTTTCCGGTCTTGGTATCCCAACGCCGTCCGACATGCTCATTCGAAGCGGTCCACAGCGACTGACCATCCTTTGAAAGAGCTAGCGAACTGATCCGCGATTTATGTCCGACGAAGGATTTCAGAATCTTGCCGGTCGTCGCTTGAAACAGCGTTGCGATCTCAGCTTCTTCGCCGGTTGTTGCGGCCAACGTCAGCCCATCCTCTGTCATCGCGAGTGATCCACAGAAGGGATGCGCTCCCGGAATGAGGCGAACTTGTTTGCGAGTCGAAACGTCCCAGACTTCAATCGCTCCAGCGCCGATCGTTGCGACTTGGCGATTGTTGGGCGAGAACCGGATCGCTCGCACGGGACGACGGTTGGTCTTGAGCTCAGCCGTTTCTTTGCCCGTTGTGGAGTTCCAAAGCTTCAGGGTTTCACCAGATGAGAGGACTTGGTTCCCTTTCGCCGCGAATGCCACCGCGTGAACTTGCCCGTCGTGACCAGTGAATTGGGCAACCGTCTCGCCAGTGGTGATATTCCAAATTCGACAATCAC
>CAIJTL010001288.1 GCA_903823545.1 uncultured Planctomycetaceae bacterium | reverse complement strand
GTCGTTTTTCATGGAATCACCGATCTGTTTCATATCCAGCTTTCGTCGTTGAAGACTCGCGCCGTTCGGCATGCCGACTTTCAAGATGACAGGCTGGAAGCCTATCCCACGGGCTGATCACGCGAGTTCTTTGATGACGCCGTCGGCTTCGCCACCCTGGAAGTTGTCAGGGACTTTGACTCCCAGGACCTGGAAGTAGGACTGCCACAGGTTGCCCAGACGCGTGTCCTTTTGGCTGAGGTGGCCCTGATGTTTGACGCCCAGAGCCTTGCCACCGAAGAGCATCGCAGGCAGCTCGGTGTTGTTGTGCGCGTTTAGCGTGCCGCCGCTGCTGCTCCAGGTGAGCAGCGTGTGGTCGAGCAGCGTTTCGTTGCCTTCCTTGACGCTCTTGAGCTTCTCGATGAAGTAAGCCCACTCGGCCGAGTACCAGGTGTCGACTTTGGTGAGCCACTCCAACAGCTTCGAGTCCTCGCCGTGGTGGGTCATCTCGTGGTAGTTGTACGGATATCCCAGGGAATTGAACGTGAAGGTTCCGTCCGACAAGTCCATCCGGGGCATGTAGGAGATGACGCGCGTGCTATCGGTCTGTAAGGCCAGAGTAATGACGTCATACATCAGCCGCTGATAGTTGCGGTAATCGAAGGTGTCGCCGCGACCCTGATTAGGATCTATCGCCTGCGTCTTGCCGAAGTTGATGGGATCGACTTTCGGCCGCGGTTTGGCCATCCAGTCGAGATCGGTCTGCATCTGCTGCTCAACCTGGCGGATCGAGGTGAAGTACTCGTCCAACTTCTGTTGATCGTTCTTGCCGAGCTTCGCATTCAGCCGCTTGGCGGACGCATCCACCATGTCGAGAATCGAACCTCGGCGACTCGACGCCTGTTTGCGGGCAGCGATTTCCTCGGGCGTCTCGGCGCGGAACAAGCGATCGAAGATGACGTCAGGGCGATTTTCGGCTGGCAGCGGGGTGCCGAATTTGGTCCAGGAAAGCGTGTGGTCGACCGTGAGACCGAAGCCCGTGCCACGCCGAACTCCTAACACCATGGACGGGAAGCGGGTCTCTTTGCCAATGGCTTCGGCCAACTCTTGATCACAGGAGACACGCAGCTTTGCTCCACCCGCACGCGTGTTGGTGCCGGTGAGAAAGGTCCGATCGCCGCCGTGTCCGCCGGAGTGGGTCAGTCGCAATCCGGAGATGATCGTGAACTCATCCCGCAGGTGTTCGAGCGGCTTCAGGATCGGCGTGACCTCCCAGTCCTTGCCAAAGGTCTTCGGGGTGTAGTCGCGACCGTTCACCCCCATGCCCCACATGCAGAAGACGGCTCGCTTCGGCCGCTCGGTTGCCGAGATGCCGCCGGCGTTCGCAACCGACTGGGACATCGGGCTCATGCATTCGAGCCACGGGAGTGCGATGGCGACACCCGTGCCACGGAGGAAAGTGCGGCGGGTCAGAATCTTGTTTTGTGTAAGCGTCATGGAGTTGGTTTCCCGTGGGTTGGATCGTTCTT
>CAIJTL010001287.1 GCA_903823545.1 uncultured Planctomycetaceae bacterium | reverse complement strand
CGGTAGCGATTTTGATTCACGAGCAGCTTGCGGCGATGGAGCGACATCCGTTGGTTCGCATTTTTGCGACGGACGCGCACCGCGCGTCGCTTGATGTGGCGAGCGCTGGGATTTACAGCGAAGACTCGATGTCCGCCGTCAGTCAGCAGCGGCGCGAGATGTACTTTCTTCGGAAAGGGGACGGCTATCAGGTTGTGCCGCACATTCGGAAGATGATCGTGTTCGCTCCGCACGACTTGCTCAAGGACGCGCCGTTCACGCGGCTGGACCTCGTGAGCTGTCGCAACATGCTGATCTACTTGCAGCCGTCCGCTCAGAAGAAAGTTCTTTCGCTCTTTCATTTCGGCCTCAAAGCAGGGGGCGTCCTGTTTCTTGGACCGAGCGAAAGTCCCGGCGACTTATCGGACGAATTCGAGTCTGTGGACGATCACTGGAAGATGTACCGCAAGCGGCGTGACGTGCGGTTACGGCCGGATTTTCGTCTGTTGCTGCCGTCTGGTCCGCCGCAACAACCTCGGATCAGCACGCGATTCAGTTCGAGTACTGCGGCTTCCGATCGCTTGCAGCAAGCGGTTTACGACCGGTTGCTCGAAGAGCACATGCCGCCGAGCTTCTTGATCAACGACCGTAAAGAATTGGTCCACAGCTTCGGCAAGGCGGGGCGGTTCTTGCGGATCAAGGATGGCCGCGCGACGACGATGTTGCTCGACATGATCGACAGCGATCTCAAGATGATTCTGCTCGGCGCGCTAGCGCGCGCGGAGAAGCAACTGACGCCGGTTGTTTTCACAGGGATTCGCGTTGCCAGCGATGACGGTCAAGACACCCTGACTCGCCTTACGGTCAAGCCGATTCACGATCGCATCTCAGGACTGACGAGCTACCTGATCTTGTTGGAAGACATGGGGCTTCCTGCTCCACCGCGCGACGAGACCGTGATCGACATCGGAGCCGCCTCGCGCGAGCAGGTGCAGGCCCTCGAACTGGAACTCGGACACACACGCGAGAACCTGCAAGCGATGATCGAGGAGCAGGAATCGAGCAACGAAGAGTTGCAGGCGACGAACGAAGAACTGGTCGCGTCGA
Source organism: uncultured Planctomycetaceae bacterium (assembly GCA_903823545.1). Taxonomy (GTDB): domain Bacteria; phylum Planctomycetota; class Planctomycetia; order Planctomycetales; family Planctomycetaceae; genus SXKJ01. The sequence goes on along the minus strand of CAIJTL010001287.1, from coordinate 5,680 downwards.
ACGAGCAACTGCAAAGCACGAACGAGGAACTGCACTCGGTCAACGAAGAGCTTTACACGGTCAACGCCGAGTACCAGCACAAGATCCAAGAGCTGACTCAGGTGACGGCGGACCTGGAGAATCTTTTGCTAGCAACCGATGTCGGCATACTGTTTCTCGACCGCAATCTCTGCATCCGCCGATTCACGCCGCGTGTCGCGAAGCTCTTCAATCTGTTGCCGCAAGACATCGGTCGTTCAATCAGCAGCTTCACTAATTCGCTAAACGAACCGCTAAACGAACCGCTGGAGGAAGTCCTGAAGAACGGTCATTCGATCGAACGAGAAATTCGCGATCGTGACGGCAACTGTTACTTCCTGCGGATTCTGTCATATCGAATCGGCGCGACGGCGCTCGATGGCGTTGTGCTGTCGCTGATCGACATGTCACCGCTCAAAATGGCCGAAGCGAAGTTGCAGCACTTGTCCGCGATCGTGGAATCTTCTGCCGACGCGATCATCGGCAAAGATCTCAACGGCCAGATCGTCAGTTGGAATCGCGGAGCCGAAGAGATGCTCGGTTACTCGGCGGAAGAGGCGATCGGGCACGACACGCTGTTTCTGTATCCGCCCGATTCTGCGGAAGAGTTCGGCGAATTGGTCAAGGCGATTCGCAGCGGTCAGTCGGTGACACAGGAACGTAAGCGTCGCCGCCGAGACGGCACGGTCATCGACGTCTTGCACACCGTCTCGCCGATTCTCGACCCCGCCGGTCGAGTCGTCGGTCTCTCGACGATTTCTCGCGATATCACTGAACGGAAGAAAACCGAACAAGCCATTCAAGTGACGATCCGCAATCGAGATCACTTTCTCGCGATGCTCTCGCATGAACTTCGTAACCCGCTGGGGGCGATCCTCAACGCGGTACAGGTTCTCGACCGAGCGGTCTTGTCCGACGACCGCTTCGCTGAATCCTGTCGTGTCGTTCGCCGCCAAACCGAGCAAATGCGATTACTGCTCGACGATCTCCTTGACGTCGCGCGCGTCACGCAAAACAAGATCGTGCTACGCCGCGAGAGCGTTTCGCTTTCCGATGTCATTTCTGACGCCCTCGAAACCTCGCGTCCGCTGGCCGAGTCGCACCGGCAGACGTTGGAGGTCACGGGGTTGGAGAACCACTGCGTCGTGCATGGGGACGCTGCACGCCTGCAACAAGTCGTCGTCAACCTGCTAAAGAACGCGATCAAGTATTCTCACGATGGCGGCACGATCGACATTCAACATTCCGCCTCGCGAAGTCAGGCGATCATTCGAGTCCGCGATTCCGGCGTCGGCATCTCGGCGGAGATGATCGGTCGCATCTTCGACCTCTTCGTGCAGTCCAAGGAAACGCTCGATCGCTCCGAAGGAGGCCTCGGCGTCGGCCTGACGCTCGTCAAAGCGATCGTCGACTTGCACAACGGCACGATCACCGCCCGCAGCGACGGCCACGGTCAAGGAAGCGAATTCACAGTGACTCTGCCGCTGGCGCCTGCCTCGGCGATCTCAACAGCCGATGAACGCGAAACCGATATCAGCCGGAACGCGCTAGCGTCCGGTGCGATCGCCTCACAAACAGCCGAAACTGACGCTAGTGCGTTCCGGCTGATGGACGGTGCGACAGTCGATGCCAATTCACAAGCACGCCCGCTACGCATCGCGATCATTGAAGACAATGCCGACAGCCAGACCACGCTGAAGACGCTGCTCGAATTGGACGGCCACGAAGTCCGCGCCGCCGGAGACGGGCATCAAGGAGTGGACATCATCCTCACTTGGCAACCAGACGTCGCTCTCGTCGATATCGGACTACCGGGCCTCGACGGCTACGAACTCGCCCGCCGCGTCCGGTCACAAGAACCTAAGGGTACTCAGAGGCCAAGAATGCTGCTGATCGCACTGACGGGCTACGGCCTCGCCTCAGATCGAGATAAAGTCTTCGCCGCCGGATTCGATTCTCACCTCGTCAAACCGTTGAAAGTGAATGACCTGAATCAAATTCTCAAATCCACTCGATGTTTCGGCACGCAATCCTTTGAGTAGACACAACGACTTCCGACCTGATGCAGGCGATTCAAGCGAAACTGTTGTCGCTGGCGGTGCTGTTCTTTTTGTTGGGCGTCTTCGCGACGCTGTCGAAAATCGATCTGAAGTTTCGAGAGCCGTTGTATCTGGGGCTGACGATCGACTTGTTGACAGCGATTGGGTTCAAAGGGGGCGTGGTCGTCTCTAAGGCCCGGCTGGAGTCAGTCTGATTGCGGGCGCTCGCGGCGATTGCCTTGAGGACGTTGATCCCGCTGTGGAGTTATCCGGTCTTGCGGCTCACTACGGATCGGTCAGTGCGGTCACATTCATCGGGACGACGAACTTCTTGAAGTCGCTCAATCAGCCGTACGAAGAGTTCGCTTCGACGTTCCTTGCGGTGATGAAATCGCCAGCGATCATCATTGGAGTCGTGCTCGGCAAGCTGGCGAGCGCTAAGCCGGGCGAATCGTTCGGCCCGACGCTGCGAGTCGCGTTGCACGAAGCGTGTCTCGACCGCAGCGTGATTTTGCAGTCTCGCTTTGAAGAATAGTTCTTCACCCGATTCGCGATGGTCGCGTACTCGGCAGGCATCGAAGTCATCCGCGGCGAGAAGTTTTGAGTGGCTTGAATCAATCGGCTGGAGTGCGCTAGCGCACGGTTAGGGAGGTCGAACGAAACTCACATCGGAAACGAGCACATTTCGGCTGTTTGGGCCAACGTGAGAATCCATCTTGAGAACACGCACGTCACGTTGAATAGCGTGCTGATGGACGGGGCGACGTGATGTGTAGCGGCAGTGTGTTGCTGCTGATGGCCATGCTTCATTGCATAGGACGAGGATGGCTGGCAGTTGAACGATCTCGCAGAGTGAGAATGGAACAAGTTCATGAAGTCCCTCGACATGTCAGGTCAGCTTGACGAAATGCTTAGGCTGAAGCTTCTTCCGGAACTGATTGCTGCTGAGAACGCTTCGGAACCTGATAAGCGTTTTGATTTGAAGATCGGCGAGCCAGCAAGCGCAGCCGTTGATGGATCTGCCGTCGAAGAGCAAGGAGAGGTTGCGAGTCCGTCCGGTCATCCCAGTCGAGCTGCCGTTCTGACTGACGGAAGTAAAACCAAAATCCAATCACGCGGTTTCTCGGAATCGGGCCAGATCGACGTCGATCCGGAATCAAAAGATTCCTCAGCCTCGAACCTCGAATTTCTGCTGCCGTCCACGACGGCGGGATTGCTTGGTCTTCTTCAACAATTTGAGATTTTGAGGGTGATTGGACAGGGAGGCATGGGGGTCGTTCTGGAAGGGTTCGACACGCTGCTCCAGCGATCCGTGGGGATCACGGTTCTGTCCCCGCGATCATGCGCAGACTCGCTTGCACGCCAGTGCTTCTGCCGAGAAGCCCGCGCGATGGCGAGTCGCTCGACCAACGGCTTGCCGGAGAAGGTCGGTTGCCCGTTGCCGAAGTGCAACGGATCGGAATGCAAGTCGCCAGCGGTCTGACGAAAACTTCGGGAGGTCGCTGCGAAACGGGTCCGCTCGACAATCAGGGCGTACCCCGGCCGGTTTGGGGAATGTCTATCAGTCGCGACGACAAGCAGCTGGCGACGGGGGCGGACGATGAGAAGATCAGGGTTTTCGATCTTTCCACCAATGAGGAACTGGAGACTCTGTCAAAGAACTTTGCAATTCGGAGGCTGGCTTTTTCCCATGCGGGTTACGATCTGCAGGTCGGCGGCCGCACCGGACAGGTCGAGGTTTGGGTCGCGGAATCCGGACAACGGAAGATCACGACCCTCGGTCATTCCGGAACAGTTGCCGGAGCGGCGTCCTCCGTCGACGACCCCACGATTGCGAGCGTGAGAACTGACAAGACATCGCGTCTGTGGGATGCGAAAACGGGAGGCAAGCAGCTCGCACTGGAAGGGCACAGCGGTGGCATCTACTGCGTTGCCTTTTCCACGGATGGCTCACGAATTGTGACGGGGGGCTGGGGCCAGACGGTTCGAATGTGGGAGACGGCCAGCGGAACCCTGCATCAAATTTGCGATGGACATAACGGTGATGTCTGGGCTGTGTCCTTCTGCGAAAGCACTCGGCTCGCGCCGTCGGCGAAGACAGTGTGGTTAGAGTCTGAAATGGCGACCAGACAAACGTCGTGGCATCGCTCGCCGGACACACCGGCACGCTTTACGCGGTTACGTTCAGTCGCGATGGCCGATTGCTCGCCACAGCAGGCCGTGACGGCACCGCTCGTCTCTGGTAAGTACAGAAAATCACACGCACTGCTTCCCGGTGTTTAGTGCTGCCGGAGGGATTGACTCGATGGCCATCTTTACCGAAGCAGACAAACCAGATGCGAACAAAGCGTCGCGAGTCATAAGCTTCCGGGATTGATGGGGCTCATTCGCGAATTCCGTAATGCGAAATCGCAGCCCGGTCATCTTTCGACTTCGAGCCGCCCCAGAAAACGCCACCTTCGACCACCAATGCGTTCTCGCGCGGATCGAAGTTGTTCGGCAGCTTGTAGCCAATGACAAACATCCGATCTTTGTTGTGATAAGTGAAGCCCGGAATCAAGCCAGAGAGGTTGTGATTCCCGGAGAACCACTCCCCCGTAAACGACCATTGCTCGGTGAGTGGATACTCAATCCCGGCCAGAGCGCTGGCGGCTTGCTCCCCAAACAGATTGTCGGACCCCGCCGCAGCCCCCATGAGCAGCCGGAGTTCCGTGTCCGGGATCGCGAATGTAACATGAGAATACGGAAACCAACCTACCGGATCCTGAGTTTTCTCAACGGAGATCGGTAGCATGAAGCCACTTGTCCATTTGACTTTCAGTTCTGGCATCTCCTCCTGAAACACTTCGTAAGTGGACTTCCATCCGAGTCCCAATGCGCCAAGCTCCGAGCCATAGTTATCAACGCTGTAGAGAGTGGCGGCCAATTCGGTGTTGTCGGTCAGACCGTAGGTATAGAAATTCGTTGTCGTGTAGGTGGCTTTTTTCGACCGAGGCGAGAACTGCGACTCATGCAACACGAAATGACTCCCTTTGGGGGTCAAGGCATCCGACGGAACATTGATAATCGTCTGCTGCGCCAGCGCCATTTCGGAAGTGAAGACGAGCACATTGAAGACGAGAATGTGAATCAGTTTCATGTGCAGTCCGATTTCATGTGCAGCCCGACCGTGTTCTCGGCAAATCTGGTATCGTCCTTTTTTTCAGGGCATTTGTGCGGAAATGACTTTGTGCATAAGGTCCATCTAGTAGTTAAGGTCTGCCACCCATCACGCACTCACAACGTTCCTCAGGCTCTTCAAAACCGCAGAGAACCGTGTGGCGTCCAGTTCGGTCATCACAACAGTTTGCGTCAGGGGATCGAGCACTCGTCGGTGGTCAGCAATAAGACGTGGGTGGGCGTTGTTCCATGTGCGGACGTTTGCGAGAACGATCCAATCCAATTTCCAAACATCAGTGCGACGGTGCCGCCACTTTGGTCAATGTCCACAGCGGCCCCGCTGCTAACGAGATTGATCCAATCACAAACTTTGCACCGATCCATGCGACGAACATTCCGCTGTGTCACGTTTGCCAAATGTACTCAGAGCATTCTGGCGGCGCGAACGTGCTGTTGGGTGAAGG
>CAIJTL010001286.1 GCA_903823545.1 uncultured Planctomycetaceae bacterium | reverse complement strand
GGCAACTAGCGAGGGCATGTGAATCACGCCGGCGGAAGAATCTCCACAATCTCCGCCAAGGGGCGCTGCTCAGGATTCCACAGGGTATTCCGACGGCCAAAGAGCCACTGTGACCGATCTAGCTTGAGCGACGCGTTGATGAAGTCGTCGGAGTGGACGCGGAGATACGCCTTCGGCCGGCTGGTGTGCGTGATGGTGTAGTCCGCGAGCAGCGTGCCAAGCGGGCGACGCTCCTCCAGAATTTCCTTCCGCGCGGCGGACGGGAAGAGGGCGAGGTTGATCTTGATGGCCCCGAACTCGACCGGCTTGTCGGTCTTGTCGAGGAGCAGCACGACCTCGCGGAAATAGAAGTCATCGCGCTGCTGGCTGCTGAGGACCGCGAGGTGGATGCGCTCGCCATGGAACTTTTCCAGCGTCGGCGTCATGTCGTGCTCGTGCACAAGCAGGGATTTGTAAGGCTCCGGCACGGCGTCGCCCTCGACCGCCTCGATGGGCGGCAAGGCACGACCAGCCTGCGCGTAGAAGTCGTCGAGCGGGTAGGCGATGGGAAGAACGGAGTGGGGCATGGGAAAAACGTTCAACGTCCAACGTTCAACTTTGAACTTCCAACGGCAGCGCTCAAGAGCGGCGCGACGACAAGTCTCTTGCCACGCAACTCAGCCGCTGACAGAGGTTGAGCGAGTCGAAGGCGCGTCGAGGCTTGCTCTGCGGTTATCTTATCCCTGCGGAAGTCATTCCAAATCTCTCGTGAATAGGACGACATCGTCTTCGGATTCACCAAGCCAGTGGCCGCTTTTTTCATATTAGTGGCAAGGTAGTCGTAGGTTTCACCAATCAACGTTGCGCCACATTGAAACCAACTTGCGTCGTCAACCGTTGCGGATGCGTGGAGTTGGGCATGACAGTAACTCGAAAGGGAATTCCAAAGACGACGCAGCCTACGAATTTCCCACTCCACCACATTTGGCGCCTTGAGCTGTAAGCGTGTGCAAAGCACAGTGAACTGAACAAGTTTTCGGTAATCCGGTTGGATTCGTTGCAGAACGTCGAAAACACCACCCTTTTTTCTGCACTCTGTGAACGTCGTCTTCGGCATCTGTCCACCATGACAAACCATCACGATTTCAAATCCCAGTTGCTCAATTGCATTTCGTGCTTCGAGAGCTGCGTAAACGAGTGCGGAGGCATTGGAGTTTCTCACCGCCTCATCAAGTAGACACTTGCTCTGTAGAATCAGCCATCCCGAGTCGCAATGCCGCTTGCGACTCAATAACCTATCGGCGCTGAATTGGCGAACTTCAGGCATACCGGTTTGAGCGATGCTCCGGCTTGAAGAACTCCATCAGCAGCCGGTCCACTTGCAGCAGCGCGTCGCGCGTCAGCACGATGCGGTCGCCGTCCACGGTGAGGCAGCCCCAGTCCTTGAGCAGCGCGAGCGGCGCGGCGAAGTGTTCCAACGGGTCGGTGCCGAACTTCGCTTTGAAGCTAGCGCGGCTGTTCGAGCCGAGCTTGAGCATCAGC
>CAIJTL010001285.1 GCA_903823545.1 uncultured Planctomycetaceae bacterium | reverse complement strand
TCTCCACGCGAGAAGCGGTCTCTGGATGATGGGCGAACGGGTCGCGGATCGTCTTCGCGGATCCGCTCTGGAGAGCGACCTTTTTCGTCGGAGAGTAGATGCAACAGGGCAGAAACGATCTCACCTGGCGCGTGCCCCGACTCAATTAGGTCGTCGAGCAGCTTGTCTTGTCGTTTGAATTCGCCCGACTGAATCGTATTCCGGAGCGATTCGACCAAGCGGTTGGCGTGCTTCGCTTCGAGATCCTCCAAGCGAGGTACTGTAATCCGTTCGATACGTGCTTTCGTAAAACGCAAAACTTGCTGCAAGCGTCCGAACTCACGCCCGGTGACAAGGCTGATTGCGCGTCCGCTCTTACCTGCTCGACCAGTACGGCCGATGCGATGGACGTAGTCTTCAGGATCATGCGGCAGTTCATAGTTGAAGACGATTTCCAGGTCGTCGACGTCCAAACCACGTGCGGCAACGTCAGTTGCGACCAGCAATTCGACTTTCTTCTCGCGGAAGCGTTTCATGACTCGCTCGCGCATCGCTTGCGTCATATCGCCATGCAGTTTGTCGGCGCTGTAACCACGAGCGATGAGTGCTTCGGTCAGTTCATCGACTTGCACCTTCGTGAAGCCAAAGACGAGGCCGTATTGCACATCGTAAAGGTCGATCAGACGACAGAGGACTTCGGTCTTGGAACGGTAATCGACTTCCAAGTAGCTCTGCTCGATGGCCGGAACGGTCATCGTTGTGTTTTCGATCTTCACGTGCGCTGGATCGCGTGTGAATCGTTCGATGATTTTCTTGATTGGTGGCGGGAGAGTGGCGGAAAACAGCACAACCTGACGTTCGGTCGGGACTGTTTCCAGAATCTTTTCGATGTCTTCGCGAAAGCCCATGTCCAACATTCGGTCGGCTTCGTCGAGCACCACCATCTTCACGGTTTCGAGCTTCAGCGTCCCCTGACGAAGGTGATCCATGACTCGTCCCGGCGTACCGATGACGATCTGCGGTCCCATCTTCAAGCCGCGAAATTGATGCTCGTAGCTTTGGCCACCGTAGATCGGCAGTTCGCGAACGCCACGCTTGAAGTAGGCGATCTTCGCGATTTCCTCCGCGACCTGTGACGCGAGTTCACGAGTCGGGCAAAGCATCAATACCTGCACGTCTCGGCTTTTGGCATCAACCATTTCGACGGCCGGAATACCGAACGCCGCAGTTTTCCCCGACCCGGTTTGCGATTGCCCGACCATGTCGCCACCGGTCAGCAACTTTGGAATCGCCTCGGCCTGAATCGGCGATGCCTGCTCGAACCCCATCCGTTCCACGGCCTTCAGCACTTCGGCTGAAAGCCCCAATTCTGCAAAAAGTTTTTGAGTCATGTGCGGCACTCTATCGAGCGGCGGCACATAGTTGGAGTCGCGAGCGGTCGCGTTGTTGCGAATCGATCGTTTTGGAGGATGCGGACTCATATCTGTAGCGGTAGGAAAGGGAAGGTGAGATCGCTGGACAGCCTTGGGCCTATTTGACATCGGAGACGATCAAAAACCGATGACAAATCACCTACTTTGTGACCTCCGCCGCCATCTCAATCAACTGATCCAGCAGTTTGTCCGAAGCATTGATTTCCAGACGGTTGGTCCCAAGCCATGTCTCATAGCCACCGAGTTGATGCTGACGGGGAGTCGGCAAGTATCCGAAATAGCCGTGAGCCAGTTCGACCATGAACGAATTCGGCAGCGGCGACCGACGCTTGAATTCGAGGCCGATTTCCACCAACACCTCACAAGGCATCGTGCCAATACAGACGTCACCGATCCGGAGCACCTGCAAGGGAACGGTGGTCGTTTCGGGGTACTCAGCCATTCGCTGGAATCGCTGTGCGTAAATGTAAGAGATATCCGATTTGCTCTTAGGTCCGGCGGTGAGCGTTGCCTCGAACCATTTCGTTTGTTCGGCATTCGGTCGACGCCATGCGATGACCGGCTCACGATATCGCGCAGACAAAGAGTGTTCGGTTTTGTACTTCAATCCCGCCATCGCCGCATGCACTTTGCTGGCAACATCCTCCGCTACATATCGCATCTGCTCATAAGGCTTCTTCGCGGGGCGTGGTGTTTTGAAATTGATGTTGTTGATATCACCGCTCGTCCCGTTTGCCAACATCGCCACAAACGGGGCCTGATCGACTTGAGGGTTTTGGGTACGGTCGGATTCAAGCAAGTGTTTGAGATGCTCACAAAAATAACCGTAGTAGTCGGCCGAGACGTGCGCCGGTCCTTCTCCACCAACGTAATGCAATGAGTAAGCTGAGAAGACGGAAATCGTCGGCCCATTCGGTTCTCGAACAACGATAAACGAGACGGTCGGATCAATCGGCCCCGCTGGTTCAACGAGGTTCGGGCTACCCGCCGGGGGATTCATTTTGACAAGGTCAATCCCGCCAAATGGATTTTCTGGCATCGTTCCCGGTCGCATGTGCCAGCGTCTGTTGAAGACATGTTCGGGAACGTCGACCGTTCCATAAGCGAGTTCGGCAGGGCGGCAATTGTTGAGCGCCCGGACGACACCGTCCGCAATTCGCTTCGCCACGAAACGTTGATAATCATCGAGTTCAGGAGCGGGATTAAGCCGATTCTGTCCCATCGCACTACTTGCCGAATGCGTGTGCGTTGCGCTGATCATCACACATTCTGGCGGGATATCCGTATTTTCTTGAATCAGCCGCCGAGCCTCAGTGCTGACGATGCGGTGAAGTCCCAGCAGATCGCAAACGACAAACGCGAGTTTGGTTTTGCCATCATCGAGTACCAAGCATCGAGCATGCAATTCGTCATGCACGTGCTTTGACGGATACGGCACAAAGCCACCGATTATTTCCTGCCCGATTGCCGGAGTGATGTTGCTCGTTGCGGCACCGGCCTGAAACGTCTCTGCGGCTTTGGTCGTTGTGACCATGAGCGAAAGCAGAACAAAAACCGTAAGACATTGGGTCAACATTTTCATGTGAGTTCGCTCCGAAATGATTTGTCTTTGAGCCATTGCTGGTACCAGCGAAAGCAGATGCGAAACGGCGGCGAGAATCGTTCAGGTTCTCGTTCGATCCACGGATCGATCTCGTCCAATTCGTAGAACGCTCCGCCTGCGATTTCGTCTGGATCAAACTTCGGCGGAGTGTCAGTGATCGTGCGATAGAGAACGGTGAACTCGTTTGCCGTTTCAGGCCCAGCGGGAAATTTCACGAGCCGTTCGACTGGCGTCGTCAGTCCGAGTTCTTCCTCAAGTTCGCGAGGAGCCGTCTCGTCATAGCTTTCGCCCGCCGACACATGCCCCGACGCGGACGATGTGTAACAAAGCGGGTACTCATCCTTCGCCGCTGACCGCAGTTGCAACAACAACCGACCTCGCGAATCAAACACAAAAATCGAAACCGCTCGATGCAACATTTTCCGACGATGCACTTCGGATCGCGGCACTTGGCCGATCACGCGGTCTTGATCATCTACGATGTCGAAGATTTCCTCGGACATGCTTCGCATGGCTCCTTCTAACGGGACTCATCACGTCCAGATTTTTGATCCGCGCTATTCAGAATTGTGACCTATGCTTTTGCCAGCTTGAAAATCGCACTCATCCGCCCGGTCTTGAAGTCACACATATTTGCGACGAATCATGAGCACCTTTTGGCAAATCTGCTGTGAATATGGTCGATATTACGTCGAAGGCATTCGCTCGTTTTGGGGCGGTTTGAGGCCTGGAAGTTACACAATGGTGCTCTTGAGTGTCTGGTTTTTTGGCTTCTTGCTGATGAAAAGTGGAATCAAACGGTACTGATGCAATCAAAAAACCCGGCGATCTGTCGCCAGAACGTCGGGCTTCTTGATTGAGCTTATGCAGAAACCGCCAAACGGCTAGCCGACTTTCTTAACGGCCTCTTTAACGGCCTTCAGACAGAGTTCGA
>CAIJTL010001284.1 GCA_903823545.1 uncultured Planctomycetaceae bacterium | reverse complement strand
CTCGAAGAAGAGCTTGTGGTCCTGGATGTCCGTTGGCGGCGCTTGAGTCGTTGTCGGCTTCGGACGGAGTTCCCATTCGCGCGCGGTATGCAGACGCTCTTCGATCTCGCGGACGGAAGTTAGATATTGATCGAGGCGCGACTTGTCCTCGCGGCCGAGGTTGCGGCTGAACTCCTTCGTGTCATCGAGCAGCGTGTCGAGGATGCTGCCTCTCTCTTCGAGCTTCTTCAATTGCTTCTGCACCGCGACGGCATCGCCCTGCAGAAACATCTTTTGGAACAGCACAGAGGCCCTGTCTTCAGCAGGCAGTAGCACACCATCGCGTGTCCAAGCCAGACTCCGATTCGCCTTGTCGATATTCACGCCAAGATTCAGCGTCGGAAATCGCGTGACCGGTCCGAGCTTCTCGGCAGCGAACTGGTCGAGCGAGATTTGATTTCGAAAGCCGCTCTTTGTCGGCCCTCGCGCGGCGGTCAGAAAGCAGTTTTCGGTACTGTGGCCGCCGACGACTCCCGGATGTGAAAGCCCGCTGAAGACCGTGAAGTCGTCACGAAACTCCGCCAGTGGCGCGAGGTATGGCGACAGATCGTAATCACGTCCGATCGATTGCGGGAAGAACGGCTTCGGCAGCACTCCAAGGTTGTTCGAGATGAGTAACATCCGACGTGGCCGCGCCTGTTCGTCGGCACGTGCGAGCGCTGGAGTCATGCACTCAAGTAACGGTAACGCAAGCACGGCTCCAGTTCCGCGCAGGAAGCGGCGGCGGGTGAGATGCGACGACGCGAGCCGATGAAATGAAGTCATTAGGAGATTCCGAAAAACCAATGAAATCGTTGGTGAGTGCCGGTCCAGAGTTCAGTGAAGTTATGCCGCTTGCGGCCGATTTGCCACGCGAGGTTACAAAGCCCAGCGGAGCGGTGAGCAGTTAGCGTCGTTAGACGTCATCCAACTCTTCTCGCAATCGCCGTAGAACGCGAAACTTCGCTTGGCGAACGGCGTTTTCTGTGAGCCCAAGTTCTTTGGCAACATCCTGGATTTCACGATTTTCGAGAGCGATTCGAGAGAACGCCGTCCAAGTGATTTGATTGAAGTCTTTGCGGATTAAGTCCAACGCTCGATGCAACAGTCTGCGCTGAGTCATCAAGGCATCGGGTTCGGAATCACTTAAGAACCGCTCGACCTCCGGTTGCGCAGCAAACCTGATTTGCGCATCGGTGCCACCAACTGCGTGAGGACGATTCTGCTTCCGTCGAATGAACTGTCGGACATGGTTTCGAGTGACCGTCCAAAGCCATCCCCGAAATGAACCACCCTCCGGGTTGCCGTCCGGACCACGAAACTGTGCGATTCCTTGAAACACCGACCGAAAAACTTCTTGCACCGCATCGGCCGCATCGTTGCCCTGCATCCCGGCCCGACGACACCAGCCGTAAACCATTGGCCCGTACAAAGCACTCAGCCGCACCCAGGCGTCCGGTTCAAACCGACGAACTCGCTTCAGCAAGCTGAGCGAAGTCGTATTGGGTGAGTTGGCTGTCTGCATTCTTATTCGCTGTGATTTCGGGCTAGCGCGTTTCGGCTAATGAGTTGAACCCAAAGTTCTTAGTTCTGACCGAGCCGAAGACTTTTAACGTCAGCCTCCGAAGCTGCAAGACCTGACGATACGATGCCACCGCACCACCATGTACGTGGAGAGAGAGCATGCGGTTCAACTGCAACGACAGGAAATCTCGCCACACGTCATCTCTCACGGTATCAACGCTTTCTGCTGCGATTGAGAACTATCGATGGACAATGATTTTGATTTGCTCTTCGGAACGCTCGCAGTCCAAGCGGGAATGATCACTCACGCTCAACTCCAAGCCGCCTATTCCATCTTCCAAAACAGCGGTATTGGAACGCTCGCTCAAGTGCTGCTCTATCAGCAATTGTTGACCCCACAGCAAAAAGACCAAGTGGATGAAATGGTCAAAACGCAGTTGGAGTATCATCAAGGAAGTGCTCGCAGCGCGATAAGTTCGATCAAGGATGAGAAAACGCTCGCTGTGGTTTTCGCGATCGAAGACCACAAACTTGGCGGCACCGTGATCTATAAGCCGTCGGATGAACGGCCCCCGCATTCGGCAGAGAAACCAGCACCTCCGCCAAACCCAGCAATAGACAACAAGCATGTCATTGTTGAAACCGTGAACTGGCAAGCGGAATCGCGATCACGCTACACGCTGACGCGAGTGCATGGCAAAGGTGGGTTGGGGAAGGTCTGGTTGGCAATCGATGGTCATCTCAATCGCGAAGTTGCACTCAAGGAGGTTTTGCCCAAGAAACAGTCGGACCCTGAGACAACCAGCCGCTTAATGAAAGAGGCACAGATCACTGGTCAATTGGAGCATCCCAATATCGTTCCGGTTTACGAGTTGGCACGTGGAGAAGACGGGACTCCTTTTTACACGATGCGTTTTTTGCGTGGTCAGTCGTTGTCGGAACGAATCAAGAAATCCAGCAAAGCACATTTGGGTGATCAACTGGAATTGCGAGAGATGCTGGCCATCTTTGTCAGTGTGTGTAACGCGATGGGGTACGCGCATGCTCGCGGTGTGATCCATCGCGATCTCAAGCCGCAGAACATCATGCTGGGCGACTACGGCGAAGTCATGGTCGTGGACTGGGGACTGGCCAAGATCATCGGGACGAAAGACGACGAGAGTGACCACCGACGCATTTCGGTCGTTGACGTGAACAATCTCACGGCTACACAAGACGGCAACCTGCTTGGATCGCCCGCATATATGTCGCCAGAGCAGGCCGATGGGCAGATCAGTCTGCTTGATGCGCGCACCGATATCTACGGGTTAGGTGCAATCCTGTTTTCGATCTTGATTGGTCACGCGCCACACAAAGGAACGCAAACCGGTAACGTCGCAAAAGACACGATTAATATGATGCGTCGCATTAGCGAAGGACCGACGCCCCGCATTCGTGATGTGAATCCAACATTGCCGAAACCGCTCGACGCGATTTGTGCAAAAGCGATGGCCAAGAAGCGATCGGAGCGATATCACTCGGCGACTGAGCTAGCGCAAGACATTTCTCGTTGGCTGGCTGACGAACCTGTTTCAGTCTACCTCCCTCCGTGGCATGAGCGAGCAATTCGTTGGTTGAGACGCCATCGAGCGTGGGCACAAGCGATCGCTGTTTCGTTGGTGTTAGTTGCGATTGCGACAACAACTGCTGCTGTTGTTGTCTCGCAGGCACGAGACCGAGTTACGACCGCACTTGAATCAGAGAAACGCGCACACGACGAGACCGAGCGGGCCTTGAAGGCAGAACGAGATTCGCTCAGCGCGGAACGACTTGCCAAGGCAGAGGCAACTCGGCGTTTCAAAGAGGCACGAGACACGATCGACAAGTCGTTGACCGGAGTCAGTGACGCACTTCAATTCTTTCCCGGAGTTGAACCCGCGCGACGACAATTGCTTGAACAAGCCGCAACTGACTACGAACGATTTGCACAAGAGAAGAGCAACGACCCGGAACTTCGATTGGAAGCAGGGCGTGCGCAACTTCGACTCGGTGACGTGCGACGAATGCTGACTCAGTTGCGTGCTGCCGATGAGGCATATCGACTCGCAGAACAAACTTTCCTCGCGTTAATTCAATCCGATGCAGAGAACACGGATTACCAAATTGAACTTGCCAGCAGCGAAGTTCGGCTCGGCATTTTGCTGACGACGACAGGACCGCATGACGAGGCGGAGCAGCGATTTCGAAAAGGTTCTGAAATCATTGAGCGATTGATCGCGAGATCGAATGACGAGAACAACACGACCAAGACCAGTACGAACTCTCAGGAATCGGACTTCGTTCGTTTTCGGCTCGAACGTGCGGGAATTGCGATCAATCAAGCGTTGTTGCTCAGCAAGACAAACCAGTTTGAACAGGCTCGGCAACAACTGGCGAAAGCCGAAATTGAGTTAGAGAGCCTCAATACAGGCGGTCGCAATTCCGAAGTCACTGCCCGCCTCGCGAAGACTCGAATGGAATTAGGTCAGCAATTATTGATGCTGAATCTGCCAAGTGATTCGGTCGAAAAATTGCGATCCGCAGTGAAGACCTATCAGGCGCTATGCACGCAGTCGCCGGATCATCCGCCATATTTAGAAGGGCTTGCAGCGACACGGCTCGCATTGGCGAATTCACTTCGTTCGCTTGGGCGCGATGGAGATGTGATCGAAACATATGAGGCTTCGATCCGTGACTATGATCTTTTGCTGAAGGCGAGACCGGGAGTCCCGTATTATCTCGAAAGCCTTGCGATCGTCCGCACTGACTTGGCTCAGACACTTTTGCTGATTGGCAATAACCACGCGGCGAAAGAACAGGCCGCTCAGGCGCTCGCTCAGTTCATCGACTTGGTCAACGCACATGCCGACGTGCATCGCTATCACGAAGAGCACGCGACGACGATGCAGACGTTTGGCTTGATCCTCCGAAATCTCAACGATGACGCAAATGCCGAGACTGCGTTTGAAGGGGCGATTCAAAGATTTTCCGAACTTGCAAACGCGGTTCCCGATGTTCCGGAGTATCGTCGACGCCTCGCAAACGCAAAGTCGAGCCTCGGTCGTCTGTTTCAAAAGATGGGACGAACCGCAGAGGCGGAGAAAATCTATCTCGAAGCGATCAATGATTTTCAAAAGGCTCAACAAGCGGGGCTCGATGATCCGCTGACTCATGACCCGCTGGCTTGGTGTCATACTCACTTGGCCGATCTGCTCTTCGCGTCTGGGCAGCCAGAAAATGCTCGTCCCCAATACGCGAAAGCTCAGACATTACGAGAACCGCTTACGACAACTGCGGAGCAGCATTTCGCGTTTGCGATGCTGCTCGTCAACTGCGATGACGTTGAACTGAGACAACCGGATCGAGCAATTACGTTGCTACAGCAAGCCGTGAAGCTTGTTCCTGGCAACCCACGTTATGTCAGTGCACTCGGCTTGGCGTACTACCGTGCGGAGCAGTGGGATAAGAGTTTGACGGCACTCCGAACGGCACAATCTCTACGTGTCTTCCCAGATCCAAAAGACTCGTTTGTCCTAGCGTTGGCATTGGAAAAGAGCGGGGAAAAGGACAAGGCTCGATCAACTCTGAAGGTGGCAATTGAGACCATGGAGAAACAATGCCCCGGAAGTATCGAGCACCGAAAGTTTCGAGCCGAGGCGGCTGCCTTAGTCGAATAGGCTGCGGAATAGCAGTGCTCATTGCTCGGTCGAATGTAATAACGGAGTGCGTGCTGACTCGGATGCGGGCAACTTTGTGTCGCAGTATCTAGCGACCCATTCCCATGAGTTTCGTTGCCATCTTACGCAATCGTCATAACCGTCGATTGAATGAAGTCGTTGTCATTTTGCGTGTCAGGTGAAAGCGAGGCATTTAATCCGCACAGTCGATAGGACGAGCACGCAGTGTCTTGCGGCCACGCACGGAAGACTTCCAAGAACCAGGATGGTGATAGGATGGCGCCTCGACTCAATGCTGCCTCCGTGGCGGCATTTATGCTCTTTGGTGTTTTGAGCTCATTTGCTGATGAATCAGTAACTGCACCGGCAGAAGTCGCCGGAAGCAATCCACCACAGGCTAAGATCGCGAAGCGCGACGAGACATTGGACGAAGATGTCGGGCGAGTTTTCATCGAAGGTGAAATTGATCTCATCAATTTTCAGCAGCCACAACCGCTAGCACCAGCACCTCAAGCCGTTGATCCGCGCATGTCGGTTCCGGCACAAGCGAACGCGCTGTCGAACAATGTTTTTGGTGCGGGGGCTACGGAACGAAGTCTGCTTGGCGATGTGCGCCGCGCTCGGGCATCTGGATCGAACGCCGACGTCGTTTACGGCCGCGAGTCTCAATTTCGGTCGACAACTGATACCGGCAGTCTGTTGGGTAAATCGGCGCAGGCACGTGGCATCACTTCGCAGAACCGCACGCCGATCATCACCGATACGCGAGTTCGAGGAAGTGGCACCGGTAACTTGTTGGCGTCGGGATCGTATTGGGTTCCCGCACGACAGGATCTGGACACGATGTTGAGCAAGATCGACTCGCGCATCGTCGACAACGTCATCGTCATCAAAGGCCCTTACAGTGCGGTCTATGGGCCGGGAACGAACTTCATCGACGTGGCACTGATGCAGTCGCCTCGCTTTGAAGATGGTCCCGAAGTGCATGGCAGTACGGGCGTCGAATACAAAACGAACGGCAACCAACTTTATGGTCGCCAAACATTTTGGGGCGGCGATGAAGACTGGGGCTTCCGAATCGGCTACGGAAACAACACCGGTGACGACTACAAGACGGGAAACGGGGACAGGTTGCCTAGCGGATTTAAGTCGCGCGACTTCGACGCGGCGTTTGGCTTCGACATCGATCCCGACCAGCACGTCGAGTTCAGCTATTTGCGGCTCGATCAAACCGACGTGCAATCACCCGGCCAGTTCTTCGACATCAATTTCTTGGTGACCGATGCTTTCGAGCTGACCTATGTGCTCGAAGACCAATACTACTTTGATCGCTTCACGGCAGAGGGCTATTACAACCGCACGCGATTCCAAGGCGATGCCGGACGTCCTTCAAAGATCAAACAGATCCCTTCAATTCCGTTGGTCACGAACAACTTGCAGACCGACGTCGATTCCATGTCAACCGGTTATACAACGTCGATGACGTGGGGCGATCAAGATGCGATGCACCTCGTAGCAGGGACTGATTTTCGCTATCTCAAACAGGGCCTCAATGAAACGAACGACTTCTCAGTCGATGTCGATGCTGCGCTCGCAGGTGCTTTAGGAATCGCTCCCGGAGTCTATAACTTCACAAACGCGAACTCAGCGATCCCACGATCGCATTGGTCGAATCCAGGTCTCTTCACGGAATTGAGCACGCCAATTGATGACCGCTTACTGTTGAAGACCGGCGGTCGTGTGGACTGGGTGAGCACGGACATTGATCAAACACCTAGCGGCCTGAGTTCGACGTTGCCAAATCAAGTGCCGCTTACTGAGCAGTTTCTCTTATCCCAACTGAGAACGGATAGCTTCGACAAGAACTTCCAACTCTGGTCGCTGTTCGGCACAGCCGATTACAAGCTCGACGATTATTGGACCGCAGGCTTGGCGGCTGGAACTGGCATGCGACCGCCGACGCTCACCGAGCTTTATTCGACAGGCGAGTTCCTGTCGGTCATCCAAAACGGATTCAACTCGGTCATCGGCAATCCGAATCTGAAAGCCTCGCAACACACGCAAATCGACGTCAGCTTGCGAGTCGATACCGGAAGCTTCCGTGCTGGAACGACCGGCTTCTATGCCTGGATCAGAGATTTCACCACTTACGAAGTCGTGTTGTTCGGTGCTTTACCCGAAGACAACACACGCGGATTGACCTTCGTGAATACGCCGCTGGCGACTCTCTCTGGCTTCGAGAGTTACGCGGAACAAGACGTCAACGACTGGCTCACATCGTTCGGGACCGTCAGCTTTGTCGAAGGTCGCGATCACACTCGCAATGAAGGGGGCCAAGATTTCTACAACCCGGCCATCGCTCAATTCATTCACGATCCGAACGCCCCTCGTGGAATTCTTCCAGGTTCCAAGAAAGAACCGCTGCCGGGCATCTATCCGATGCAAGCGCGACTCGGACTCCGCGTTCACGAGCCGAACCCACAATCCAAATGGGGTGCGGAACTTTCGGCTCGCATCGTTGACCGACAAGACCGCGTAGCGAGTTCACTGGGCGAACTTCCAACCGCAGGCTTCACGACCTATGACCTGCGTACGTTTTGGAAGCCATCCAAACGGATTGCCTTCAATTGCGGTGTCGAGAACTTCACCAACTAGTACTACCGCGAACATCTCGACCTCCGCACGGGCCGAGGAGTCTTCCAGCAAGGAATCAGCTTCTACTTCGGGTCGCAGTTGACGTATTAGGCTCTGTCCTGCAAATGGATGAGAACCTGTAGGACGGGCACTCCTGCTCATCGTTTTACGGCACTCGACGGGCTGGAGTACCCCTCTGTCGGATTTGCGGGACAGAGCCAAGAAGCGGTTTCAAAACTTGTTTGTGTCGTCGCGAGATTTCTCGGTGCGGGCTTCGCTCGCAACTCCATCAACGGTGTTGAAGATCAGTTCTTTCACAAAGGTGAAAACATTGAAGCGCAGAGGACGCTGAGGTCCCCGTTCTGAGATTTCCTCCGCGATCTCTGCATCCTCTGCGGTTCAAAATCGAATGAACGCGTTTCACACACGGATCGGAGATCACTCGGATGTAACCCCAAGAAACTGTCGCGCCATAACGATTCTGGAAGGGAATCCCTCGCTAGCGCGTCGGGCTAGTGTGCTGCAAGTCGGCGTGAAGCTTTACGGAGTCTCAACCGGCTTCGCAGGCATCGGCTTCACTGACCAATTTCCAGGATTGATTACGACGGGAATGAACTGGTTGTAGGCCTGCGATGAGACGGCTGGTTTATTGGGGGCCGCCTTGAGGGCATCTAGTTCAAACTGGCCGGTGTAGGGACCGAACGCTTTGATGCCGCCGAAGATGTAGCCGATAGTTTTTGGTTGGTTG
>CAIJTL010001283.1 GCA_903823545.1 uncultured Planctomycetaceae bacterium | reverse complement strand
CCCTGGGGATGCTTGTCCCACAGTTCCTGAATCTCCTGGGGCAGCTTGTATGGCCCGGCACTTGGCGGACGGAATTCAGTGTTGAGTGACCTGCCCCCCCAGGCAGTCTTGATAATCAGGATGGGCTGCTTGAGTTCTTTCTCCATATAGATACCGAAGGTGAACTCAGGACCGATCTTGCCGCCATTCTTGGTAGGTTGATTTCCACGTGCGCCAAAGCCGACGGTCAATTTACCCAGGCCCTCGCCATTTGCGCTGCCGTCATACGGGCCGGTCAAATAGGACATCCAAACGTTATCACATACCCGTGGAGTGCCATCGGACTTGCGCATTTCATTGAGAATGGGGGCCGTCAGCGGATCCTTGCCGATATAGTCAAAAGTTCTAATTTCAGCATGCCCCTCCATATTGGACTGCCCGGCGAGAATGAAGACCTTCACGGGCATCTTCTTGTCGCCCGGTTTCGAGATTGGCTGTTCCGCCGCCGGAGCTTGGACGGTGCATATGACCGTTGCTGCGACTAGCGCGAGCGCTGCAAGAAATGATTTCCAGTTCATGACGTTGTCTCCGTTGCTTGTCGATTTGGGCCGTGCGGCAATGGTTGGTTTGAGCGATTCAAGGCGTTGATCTCATTGGCATCCGCTTTGAGTATGATGGATTGACACGCCATGATTTTACCTTCAGCACCCACCCGACTCTTGGCTCACAAGCGCATCAACCCGTGAATCCGCGCACAAAACATCTACGTGCTTCCCTGCACGACAAGGATTCTTGCAAACGACGGATCACACCTTCGATGTGTTTCTCATTCATTCCCTCAACGTTACACACTTGGCCAGATCGGCCAGGCGTCTGACTTCATCGGGAGCGGAGATGCTCAAGTCTTTTAGCTCGGCGGCCTGAACCGACACCGCAATGAGGCAAGTGACGATAAGTACGAAGCTGTGTTTCATGGTGTTCCGTTCGTTGCAGCATTGAGCACGGATTCGAGTGAGCCGCAAAGCGCTAGCTGCGGGTGTTGAACGAATCCGGAACCCGCGGCTAGCGCCTTGCGGCTCACAATCTGAATTCTTCGTGTCGATGAGGTGTGTCATTCCAATTTGAGCGAAGCGCCCGCGCTGAGCGCCACTTCGCGGATCAGTGATTTCAGTTTGAAGTCTTCTTTCGCCACCTTGCTGACGATCGCGTCGATGGTGATCGAGTCGGCGGGGCTGAGTTCTCTGGCGAGCGCGAATCGCAGCAGGTGAGCGGTGAAGGCTCGGGCGAAGCGCTGGTTTTCTTTCACCAGCGAGGCTTTGAAACCGACGACGCCGTCGAACGGATGCGTTCTCAACAGTGTGCCGCTCGCATCGACTGGCTTGCCGTTTTCGTATGTGTCGCGCCAGCGGCCAGTGATATCAAAATTCTCCATCGCGAAGCCGAGCGGGTCGATACGCGCGTGGCAGCCGGCGCACGATGGGTTCTTGCGGTGCGCGGCAAACTTCTCGCGGATCGTTTGGTCTTTGGCCGAGTCGTCCTCATTCAGTGGCGGAACGTCGTTGGGCGGCGGCGGGGGCGGATCGTTGAAGATCACTTCGATGATCCACGCGCCGCGAGCGATCGGGTGAGTCCGCTTGGGGCCGGAGTTCATGCTCAACATGGCGGCGTTCGTGATGATCCCGCCGTAGCGCGGATCCGATGCTGCCACTCGCTCGAAGATTGGCGAACGCAGCTTGGCTCGCAGATCGTCCTCGAATCGACGTTGCGTGCCCTGCAACACCTTCTCCGGCTCCTGGTTCGGTGGAACCTGTTTCAGCGCGGCTTGGGACTGATCGAGCGACTTGCTCAAGGCGGCTCGTCGTTCTTTTTGCTCGGGTGTCATGGCCAGCAAAAGATCCTCGTCCGAAACGAAAAGGTTATTGCCGCTGCCAGACGCGGCCACTTCGTCGGCGGTCAAAGCACGGTCGTACAAACGAGCCTTGTCGATGCTGACCGTCAGAAACTTGCCGCCACCGGGCGGAGTGTGACGCAGGCCGAAGAGCACCGAGCTTTGCTCCTTCGGAAACGTTGCGGCACCTTTGCGATACGGTTTTCCGTAGGGCTTTCCGTCGCGGTACAGCGTCGTCGTGCCATCTTCTGCGTAGGTCATGACGAGATGCAGCAGCTCGCCGACCTTCGTCTCGGGAGTCGATTCGGGGAAGTCCTCGGTGCGAGCAAAGACGTTGCTGCCGGAGATCCAATGTCGCGGTTGTCGTTCGCCGATCACGATTGTGTCGAAGTAATCACCGGGGCCTTGAATGCCCATCAACCCGCCGCCGCGTTGATCGAGATTGTGGACCTGACACCAGACCTCCAGGCTCTTGGCCTTCAACTCGATCGGCAATGCAGAGCTTTGCAGGTAGGCACGATCAAGGACTGCCATGCCGTCTTTGAACTCGATCTTGCCATGAGCCGTCAGGTCGAGAGAGCGAATCGAGTCCTTCAAATCGCCGTTGAATTCCCAAGCGGCGAACGGCTTCAGGTCCACCGGCTTCTTGTCGCTGGCGTCCTTCTTTCGATCGGCCAGCAGCTTCGTCTTTACGGGTTCAACAAGCGCGTCGATGTCCGACTGAGCGGTCTTGATGGCGACTTCCAATTGCTGCCGTTGCTCGTCTTTTCGCCGGTTGTTTTCCGCGATCTTCTGGAGGTCGACCGGCGGCGGCTTCAACTCCGACGTGTACCACGTTTTCAAGAAGTCGCTTTGGTAGCTGAACTGCGGCGCGATGAGATCCACGATCGGCCGGTCTTCGACGAACACGGCGTCAAAGAGCAACAGCGGTTCAAGCAGCATCTGCAATCCGGCGGGGTTGTTTTGATCGAGCTTGAAGTACTTGTTGATCTGCGGATCGGGAGTCGCCGCGAGCACGTTCTCAAGCTGCATCCATTGCGAAGGAAACGTATCGAGAAACCGTTCGACTTTGGGGTCGGCGAGCATCCGTTCGACCGTCCGGTTCAACACATCGGGCTTGGCGAGTTCGCCGCTCTCCGCCAGACGCAACAACTCATGGTCGGGACAACTGCCCCAGAGAAAGAACGACAGGTTCGATGCCGTTTCGAACGGAGCGTCTCGGCCATCCGTTGCCCCGGTTCGATACAGGAACATCGGCGAGGACAGCACGGCCGACGCGACCTTCTTCAGGCTGTCAGTGAAGGTCAGGCCCTGCTTCATCTTCGCCATCGCATAGGCCGTGTAGCGATCGAGCGTTTCCTCATCGACGCGGCTCCGAAAGGCCATCGTCAAGAACGGCTGCAGCCTGCGTTTCACTTCGGCTGGCAGGTCCGCTCCATCCGCAGGTTGTCGAAAGAACTCGTTCCAAATACCGACCGTCTGCTCGTTGAAATCCGGACTTTCGACGATCGACACGCTGAGTCGCAGGAACGCATCCAGCAGCAATGGAGAGAGCGTCAGTTGATTCGCCTGATTGTCGAAGCCGTGCTCCGCTCGCAGGTCTTTGGGAAAGGCTTTGACTTCTCGCAAACCGGCTTTGGGATTCAAAGCCAGCGACGCCACACGCACCTTGTCCGGCATCTTCTTGGCTGCGGGATGAAGGTAGTTGTCGTGCCGCGTCATCAGCTTTTCGGGCAACTCGAAGACGTCGAGCTTCAACTGAAAAAGATCGCGCACCGAGTTGTTGTATTGGAACCGGTTCAACCGACGGATCTGTGACGGAGCTCGCTCTTTGCCGGTCGTCGCATCACGCAACATCGTCTTCAGCGTGGCCAGCAACTTGATGCGAGTCTTCTCATCCAACTGCGGCTCGTCTTCCGGCGGCATGTCGTTGGCATCAATGGCCTCAATCATCTTGTTGATGAGCACCGGCTGCGCGATGAACTGAGCCGTCGTCGCGATCGGCTTGAAATTGACCTCGCCCTTCACAGCCTCGCCGCCGTGACACTTGAGGCAGTGCTTCCCCACCAACGGATTCACGAAGTCAGCAAACTCATCGGCCCGAGATTCGGACGCGACAACGGCGATTAGGAAAAGGACCAACACGGCTATGAAGTTTGTTGTTCTCTCCGGCACGTGATTTCACCTGTCGTTCGATTTGTTGCGTGAGCGGCAAGGCGCTAGCCGCCTGGCCGGCTAATTCGTCGGATTACAGAAACGGTAGGGTGGGACCAGTGTAAAGACCGGGGACATAGGTGGCGCGCGTTCGGGGACATGGGTGGCGCTTCGGTACTCTGGCGACTTTCTCGAAGTAGAGGTG
>CAIJTL010001282.1 GCA_903823545.1 uncultured Planctomycetaceae bacterium | reverse complement strand
GACCCGGACTTTGTTTCGCAACCACTGTAAAGGGAGAGCCAGATGCGAGACCCGCGTGATGAGAGCGTTCCGAAAAATGGTTCCGGCTTTAATCGCCGTGACTTCTTAAGAGGCTCCGGCGCCGCAGTCGCGGCGACCGCGCTGGCCACGAGCGAGCAAGGGGCTTCGGCCCAAGACTCCGCGACCAAGAAAAGTGTCAAATCGGCTGCACCGCAAGACGTGACGCTGAACGTCAACGGCAAAGACCACACGGTCAAAATTGAGCCGCGAGTGACGCTGCTCGACACTCTGCGAGACGACTTGAACCTCACTGGTTGCAAGGATGTCTGCGACACAACCAACTGTGGTGCTTGCACGGTGCTGATCGATGGCAAGCCGACGTACGCGTGTGCTCGATTGGCTGTCGAATGCGTGGGCAAGAAGGTGACGACGATTGAGTCGATGACAGTTGATGGCAAGCCTGATCCGGTCGTTTCCTGCTTCATTAAGCACGATGCGTCACAGTGCGGCTTCTGCACTCCGGGCTTCGTCATGGCGACCAAGGCGTTCTGCGAAAAGAACCCGGGGGCAACGCTCGATCAAGTTCGTAAAGGACTTGGCGGAAATATCTGCCGCTGCGGCACGTATGTCGGCATCACGGCGTGTGCGATGGAGTTGGTTCAGAAGGGAGGCAAGTAACTATGGCGACTGAACTGAAAGTGGCCTGGGGGCCTCGCAAAGACAATGTGCATCTCGGCAAAGAGATTCAACGGCTCGACGGAATCGAGAAGGCGTCAGGCGTGGCGAAGTACACCGCCGACGTGAATCCGAAGGACTGCCTTGTTGCGAAAGTGCTCACCTTCAAAGGTGGCGCGGCTCTCGTCAAAAGTTTGAACCTCGACGACGCGAAAAAGATGCCCGGCGTGAAGGCTGTGCATGCTTTCGTTAAAGAGGGTGACGAATTGCTGTGGGACGGTACGCTCGTCGCCGCTGTCGCTGCCGAACGGCAGGAACAAGCGGAAGACGGACTGCGAGCAATCAAGGTTGAGTACACGCTGAAAGAGCACTTCGTTGACGAAGACGATCTCGCCGGCGCGACGAAGCTGCATGAACTCCGCACCGGAGAATTGGTAAAGACTTTCCCGGCGGACATTCAGGCGATTCTGAAGAAGCCTGCCGACGATCGTTCTGACGATGAGAACAAGAAGTTTGAACCGTTTCAAAAGCAGCTTGATGCAGTGGCTCGCATCAAGCCGCTTGGCGAAAACACGAAGGGCGATGTTGCAGATGCAATCAAGTCGGCTGCCGTTGTTCACAAAGGGACTTATGGCATCGCGACGATCAGCCACATGTGCCTCGAACCGCACGGCTCGGTCTGTCGGTTTGATGGAAACAAGCTCAACGTCAATCTCTCGACGCAAAACGTCAGCGGCACTGCTGGTCAATTCGCAGGCCCATTGGGGTTAGATCAAGCCGACGTGACTGTGAACTGCGTTTACATCGGTGGCGGCTTCGGCTCGAAATTCGCCGCTGATGATTGGGGAATTGCTGCCGCGAAGATGTCGAAAGAAACCGGACGTCCTGTCCGATTGATGCTCGACCGCGCAACGGAGCTGAAGATCGCCGGGACTCGACCATCGGGCTTTGCAGAGGTCACGATCGCCGCCGACAAAGACGGTAAGATCGTCGCGTGGGACAGCCATCACTGGGGTTCAAACGGAGGCATGAAGGGAGGCACGATCAATCTCGCGCAGTTTCCATATGTCTTTGATTTTGAGAACCGCAATCGCAAAGCCACGGGACTTGTGACAAACGCCGGTCCCGACCGAGCGTGGCGTGCTCCGCCGCATCCGCAACTCTGTGCGTTGACCGATACCGCGTTGGACGACATCGCAGGCAAGCTCGGCAAAAGCGCCGTCGATGTGTTCCTCGCAAACATCGACAAGACGCCAGAAAAGCTGCAGGCGACCTACATCGCGGAGATCAAACGAGCGGCTGAGCTGATCGGCTGGTCGAAGAAGTGGCACCCTCATGGCAAAGGTGGTGACGGAGCTGTCAAACGCGGCCTCGGCATGGCGATCCACACGTGGGGTGGCAAAGCTCACGCCGCGACATGCACCGTCCGCATCAACCCGGACGGCAGCGTAGAATCGCTGAGCGGCACGCAAGACATCGGCACCGGCACTCGAACGGCGATTGCCATTGTGCTCGGTGAGACGTTCGGTTTGCCGATCGAAGCGGTCAAAGTGCGGTATGGTTCCAGCATCTATCCGCGATCTGGCCCGTCTGGCGGCAGCACGACAATCGGTGGCGTCACCGGTCCAAACCGACGAGCGGCGATCGCGGCACTCGGCAAGTTGTTCGATGTCGTGGCTGCGAAGCACAAGGTCGATGGCAACTCGTTGAAGGCGAAGGGCGGCAAAATCTGGTCAGACGGTAAAGAGGTCTGCACGTGGAAAGCCGCGTGTGGTTTGCTCGGCATGATGGGGATCGAGACCACGGGCGAAGGTCCGAAGGACGACGGACTCACCAGCGAGCAAGTCGGTGGCGTGCAGATGGCTGATGTCTCGGTCGATACCGAAACAGGTCTCGTCCGCATCAACCAGTTTGTCGCCGTTCAGGACTGCGGATTGATCGTCGATTTGCTCACGGCCAAGAGCCAGGTTTACGGCGGCATGATCATGGGGATCGCGTACTCGCTGACCGAGGAACAAATCCTCGACAACAAGACCGGTCGCTACATCAACGCCGATTTGGAGAACTACAAGCTGCCGCGAATCGGTGACATTGGCGAACTGATCGTCGAGATGTATCAGCCCGACAGCGAATATGAACGAGGTGTTATCGGCCTCGGCGAACCCCCGGTCATCGCCTGCGGAGCGGCAATCAGTAACGCCGTCGCCAACGCGACCGGAGTCCGCGTTCCGACAATCCCGCTTACACCGAAGCGAGTGCTCGACGCGCTCAAAGCGGCAAAAGCGAAAGCTTGATTCCATTCAAAACAGTTTTCAACGCAAAGGCGCGGAGAACGCAAAGACTCGCCAAGGAAAGGATTTGAGAGTTGCATTATCCAGGCTCTTTTTCTTTGCGAAACTTTGCCGCAGACCTTTACGCCTTTGCGTTGAAATGATTTC
This sequence comes from uncultured Planctomycetaceae bacterium, assembly GCA_903823545.1. Taxonomy (GTDB): domain Bacteria; phylum Planctomycetota; class Planctomycetia; order Planctomycetales; family Planctomycetaceae; genus SXKJ01. The sequence goes on along the minus strand of CAIJTL010001282.1, from coordinate 3,953 downwards.
CCCCATTCATCCCTCGATATGAGGTTCAACCATGCGATCCTTTGAATACGCTAGCCCTGAAACTGAGGCTGAAGCGCTGGAACTGCTGGCCGAACACGGCGGCAATACGGCGGTCTTGGCCGGCGGGACTGACTTAATGAATTTGCTCAAACGCGATGTCGTCCAACCGGCTCGCGTCGTGGACATCAAAAACATCTCGTCACTGCGTGGCATCAAGCTGCACGACAACGGACTGTTGATCGGCGCGAGCACCACACTCGATGAACTCAATGAGAGTGCACTCGCGGCTGACTATCGTTCGTTGACCGACGTGATTGAGGGAATTCGCTCGATCCAAATCACAGCCAACGGCACGCTCGCCGGTGACCTGTGTCAGCTTCCTCACTGCTGGTACTACCGCAACGGTCACGGCCTACTCGCGATGCAAAACGGCGAGTCGCTCGTCGCCACCGGCGACAACCGCTACCACGCCATCCTCGGCAACAGTGGCCCAGCCAAGTTCGTCAGTTCCTCCCGCTTTGCTCCGCCGATGATCGCCTGGGACGCCAAGGTGCGAGTCGTCCGTCGTCAGTGGTCAGTGGTCAGTGGTCAGTTGCCAAATGCAACAGGCAACGGACAACGAACAACTGACCTCCACGAAGAATGGCTTCCGCTGGAATACTTCTTCATCACGCCTAAGACGAATTCTCAAGGCGTGACAGTTCTCAAGCCCGGTCAGTTGATCACTCACCTTTGGCTTCCCGCCGCACAAGAAACTCGAAGTGCGACTTATGAGGTTCTGCAACTGGAAGGCCTCGATCAGCCACAAGTGAGCGCGGCTGCCTGTGTTGGTATTGAAGGTGGCATCGTCCGAACGGCGAAGATCGTGCTCGGCCACGTTGCTCCGACTCCGTGGATAGCACATGAAGCAAGCCGCTGGCTCGTCGGCCAGAAATTGACCGCTGACACCGCCGAGACCGCCGGCCAAATTGCCCTCGCCAAAGCCACGCCACTGAGCCAGAACGATTACAAAGTTCAACAAGCTCAAACCGCCGTGAAGCGCGCGTTGCTCAAGGCAACCAACCAGCTCGGTGAGGTCTTGTAGTTCGTATTACGAGCTTGCCATGCCATCCTACTGTCATCCTCGCCGGTTTTTTGACCGGCGGGGATTTTTTTTGTATTTGAGTTGTTGTCCGTTGATCGTGGCCGAGTAATCATCAATCGCAGTTGCTGCGCAACAACAATACCACGAAGTCGGAGAGCCGATCATGTGGCTCTTGAGAGCTCGGCGATTCGGGCGGTAGCGATTGTTGATTTGGTTATTGTTGCCGGGGCAATTCGCGATGACGCTAATCGCCGAAGAGCCTTCAGCGTTGGTGAGGGCTCAAGTGGGCGATTTGCCGATCATTCTGTCCGCTCCCGCATGGTGGAAGCCTACAAGCTCAAGGGGCTGTAGTTGTTTTTAAGGAGTGTTGAACACTCGCTGTTGCTAGACCGCTTGCGCAAGATTACTCGATCTATATTGGCAAAAATATCTCTCAGTGCGAACCTTCCAACGGGGACTAGCGATCTGTCCAAGCTAGAAACGGGGGTAGCTGAAGTCGCGAGACTTCTGACGTTCGAACTCTTGCGAGTTCAGCTATCCCAAAACTTAAGGCTGGCGCAGCAGCCGGAACGCTATGTGGTATCCAACACTTAGCAGTGAGGCAATCACGTCCTGAGGGTAGCTGGATGTCAGGCTCAACGACCAAGTTTGTCCAGCAGAGGCAGGCTAATTCGTAAGCAATTCACAATTTGGCTGAAGCTTCTTAAATGCTTGAATGGCAGCAGGGCTAATTCGACATCCCTTGAGGTCAAGTCGACGAAGGTTTTTGTGCGACTTTAGATACCCCAATGTTTTGTCGCTCACTCCACCGCAGCCTGCGAAAGAAACTTCTTCCAGTGATTTAAGTCCTGAAACAGCCTGAGCACCGACATCGGTAATGGCATTTAGCCCCAGTTCCAACTTTTTCAATCGCCCCAATCCTCTGAGGTTTTGCAATAAAGTTTGATCAACAATACCACTTTCACTGGCATGTAACTCCTCTAGAGTCTCTAGGCCCTTCAGGCTGGGCATTCCTTTCTCGCCAAATCGCGTTGCATTAACGTTGAGAACGCGCAGCGGAGGCCCCTTTTTAGCACCAAATGCGAGCAGGCCACTTCCGTTGATCGGAGTTCTTTGCAGCAAGAGCACTTCTAATTTAGGGCAGTCTGCTAGAGACTTAATCGCTTGATCCGAGATGGCTCGCTGACTTAGATCGAGCTCTCGCAGTTCAGGCAAATGACACAATAAGGCGAAATCGGCTTCACCTCCTGATGTCTGCGATAAGATGAGCTGCTCTAAGCTTTCGACCTTCACAATTGTCTTGATCGCTTCTGCGTCCATCGCGAAGCTTCGAAACTCCAGCGACTTCATTTTCTGAAGCGCTGACACAACAGGAAATCCAGCCGTAGTAACCGATGTCCCTGAGAGGTTGAGCCGCTCGATGTTTGGAATTCTTGCAACGTGCTTCAGGCCGACATCGGAGACTCCTTTTGCAGCTGCGAGATCCATTTCTGTGATAGTCTCCAACTCGCTCGTCAGCTCGGCCAATCGTGCTAGGTCACTATCCGTTCTTTCAAAGTTGCGAATCGCCTTAAAGCCCGTAATCACTTCCTGAGGGTTTATGACACGAACAGGATTAACTTCCGCTGGCTGAAGGCTGTGTATTTCTGCAGTTTTGGTGTCTGACTGATTAGAAGCTGCGGTTTCGGTTGACTTCGGAGCCTGACCAATCACTTCTTTAAATGTCGGGACTTTTTCACAACCACAGACAATCACCGCCTCTAGGAGCACCACAGAAAACATAGGAAATCGTGAAAACAATTTGGATTTACTATTCGTCTTTATTTGTTGTGAGCTCATAAGCTGGCCTCTCTTAAGTCGTTAAAAAACTACTGATTAAGACGACAATAGCAGTAAACTTAGCTGATTCTTTTTAGAGTGTGACAAAGCCATCGCAGCTTATTTTTTGCGGCGGCAAAAACACCTCAAGTTGAATTGATTTGCCTTCTGAGGTCGCTCCGACATTTAATCAAGAATCGCCGCAAGAATGTGTTGGTACGCAATTGTAGGACGACAATACAAAAAAAAACCGCCCTAATTGAATTAGGGCGGTATCAAAACGGGCCAAGCAACTAAATGACTCTTAGAAATCAGAAACAGTTTCGCCAGCTCCGATAGTACCAATTGCACCCCAGACACCAAATGGACTTCCGCCGTTCAACGCAGCAATACCGCTCACTGTGTAACTGGAGTTAGTGCTAGCAGATGAGCTAACGTAGCCAGTGCTTTGCGAGTTGATGTTCTCATTTACAAAGCGGACGGTGCCATCCCCCATGAGGCAATGTGCCCCGCCGGTGTGTCGGCTACTCACCGAAATCAAGCCAACCACGCCGGTACCAGGATTCGTAGAAACCGTATTTACGAACGTTGGAAGTGTGGCAAGACACGAAGCACTATTTGGCGGAAGCACCAAAGCAACACCCGAATGAAAGTAAAAACCGGACGCCCAACGCTCACCTGGGAGGTCAGCAAAACTGTTTGCCGCATAATAGCCTTGAACTGACGTAGCCTTGCATGCATCTACGTTACCACCCGTTGATGAATCTAACGCCGTACTGAAAACGCGGCCCAAGGCATCACGTCGGTTAGTCGGGTTACCAAGATCACGCTCAGCCATGAATACTGTATTGCTTGTCCCGTCTTGGATATCCGACACTTTCGAGCAGGACCGGAACGAAAAAGCTCCACGATTCCTCTGGCTAATGCCCGGCGAGACGGCTGGATCGCCGTCAATATTTCCGTCGAGGTTGCCGGTCGAACTGCGGAAAATTGCATGTGTTGTGTCGCCAATACTAAAGGCGTAACTAGCGTGCGCCTGGTTGTCGACCTG
>CAIJTL010001281.1 GCA_903823545.1 uncultured Planctomycetaceae bacterium | reverse complement strand
GCATTCCGCCACGCCGCCGAAGCCGCCGAAGGGGCGATTCTTTGTCGTTGGCCTTGTGATGTCGGTGCTCGGTTTCGGTGCGTTCAATGTTTGGAATTCATTCTTCCGGTATTCCGCATACGGAGTCGTGGAAGGACGAACGATCGACGTTCCTGCTCCAGTGACGGGTGTTGTTCGCTACGTGCATGTGCAGAACGGTGATCATGTCCGACAAGGTCAATTGTTAATGACGCTCGATCAACACGAGCTTGAACAACGGCTCGGACGGCTCAGCGACGAGTTGCTGATGACTCAGGCCAAACTCGACGCAGAAGTCTCGGCCAGTCAGTGGCGAATGGCTCAATATCAAGTTCAGTTCGGTGAGGCGGCAGCGGAGTATCGCGACAAGTGGGCCGCCGTGCGGTCTGACCAAGTGAAATTCAAACGCGCTCAACAACGTCGTGAACGAGTCGAAGGGATGGTCGTCAAGAAAACCGCGACCGAAGATGACCTCGAACAAGCCATTGCCGACGAGCAATCACAACGGGACCGATTGGAAACAATGTTGGAAGGTTTGGTTGCGTGGCAACAACGCGCTCAAGTGGCTGAGCTAGCTTCGCGTGCCGGGTTTGATGCCTTGCAACCAATGCTGGCTCAATTGAAGAATCTTGAAAGCGAGCAACGACGGCTTCGAGAACAAGTGGCGTTGGGCCAAATTCATTCGCCAGTCAACGGCGTCGTGCTGCAACGACATCGCTTCGGTGGCGAAGGTGCGGCTCATTTGCAACCGCTGGTCACGATTCTCGAAGAGGACTCGCTCGAAGTCGTGTTGTACGTACCACAACAACGACTGAAAGAATTCGAAAGTGGCAACACCGTTCATGTGAGTCTGCCACCGTTCCAAGATCAAATGCCTTGTCGAGTCAGCCGCATGGGTGACCAACACGTCTCGCTGCCGACTCAGATCCAACGGCACTATCCACATCAGATCAAAACGGTGCCCATTCACCTGCAACCGCTTGATGGACGCTTCCAGCACGAACGTTTGCAAGTCGGTGCCGTCGTGCAGGTTCCTCACAACATCAACCGCTGGCTGAGCAAACTGCCGACGAACGATGACTTCCTGCCGCGAGAAGCGAAGGCTGGAGGGAGCAGTTCGCGAAGATAGTTCGCAAGCCTGATCGAGAACGCTTCGGATTAAGTAGACCCGCGAGAATCGCGATGTCAGTGAGCCGGGCGGCGTTAGCCCCCGGACTCTTCATCAACGAAGTCCGGAGGCTGACGCCGTCCGGTTCGCCTGTACCATTTCTTTTGAGACTTCAACGATGCACTCCTTCTTGCAAGCAACACGCGACACGACTCTGCCGCACGAGCATCACGCCGTGCTCTCGCAAGTTGTGATCGCAGAACCGGAACTCGAAACTCCGTGGCTCGACAATCTGCGAAAAGCCTCGTTCACACCGACGTTGTTCTCCAACAATTTCGATGCTTGTCAAACGGCGATCGAACGGCCCGACGTGCATTTGGTGTTGCTGTCGCTCCGGTCGCCGATGATGGACGGCATTCCGGCGAGCCGCTTGCTGCGACAAAGCCGACCGTCATCCGATGTCGCGATTGTGTTGTTGTGGAACTCGAAGTCGAAGGACGAATCGCTAGTCGCGGACGCTTACGCTTCGGGCGTCACGGACATCATTCGCTCGCCATATTCTGCCGATGAACTGATCGCTCGCTTGCGCGCCGCGTTGAAAGGGACTTCACGTTCCGGTGCGACAAATAGCAACCACCCGGTTTCCAAAGTGGCTGATACCGTGCGTGAAGGAAGTCGGTTGGAAGCCGAAGTGAAGCAAGCGTTGGCCGAACTTCGTGAGCGCTCAGCGGAATTCACGATTGAGGGTGCCGCTGCAAGAGAAACGGATGAGTGTGACGAGATCGATCACTCGCAACAGGCTTCAGTGACGCATCGAGTGGACGACACCGTGCGACAAGGAAGTCCGTTTGAAACCGAAGTACGTCAGGCGTTGGCCTCGATTCGCAAACAAGACAAACCGGAAGTCGCGGCTGAAAAATCGCCTACGACTTCTGTTGAACCAGGCGAGGTCGTTCCGACTGAGCCGCAGCCATCGGCATCAGCCAAGCCACATCGCGATGAGACGAATGGAAGCGAATGGCTACTATCACACGATCTGCCGCATGG
>CAIJTL010001280.1 GCA_903823545.1 uncultured Planctomycetaceae bacterium | reverse complement strand
GTTGTTCGTGTTCCACGATACGGCGACCAATCTCGAAGTTGGTCCGCACTTGCAATGTATTGACCGCTGTCGCGGCCATCTGTCGGGCCGAATGAACGAGACTACGCACTTCGGCCACGAGCGAGGCAAAGTCTGTGCGACGGATGCTAATCGACCGGGAACCGGGGCTAGCGCCCTTCGGCTGAGGCCGCGCTTTCGTTGTTTTCTTTTTCATCGCTCCAGCGCCTTCATCAACTCGTCCTTTAACCGGTCGCGGGTTTGTTGCAGGTCGGTCATCAGGAGTTGGTAGTCGCCGAGCAACTCGTCGGGGTCGGTGTGCGCGACGCTGATATCGTGCGGATTCTTGATGTCGAGGTTGTAGCCATTGGCTTGGACTTGCTCGACCGGAACCTTCCAGGCTTGCTCGGTCTCCTTCCGCTTCTTCCACCACTTCTTTTCGAGGTCGAACTCTTCGATGCGGATCGGCTTCGTCTTGTTGTAGGACTTGGCTCCCGGCGGATAGGGGTGCTCGTAGAACCAAATCTCTTTGGTTGGCTCTCCCTTGGTGAAGAACAGCAGGTTGGTCTTGATGCCCGTGTACGGACTGAAGACGCCGTTCGGCAGCCGGACGATCGTGTGCAGGTTGCACTCAGTCAGCAGCTTTTCCTTGATCGTCGTTTTGACCCCTTCGCCGAACAGCGTGCCGTCGGGGAGCACGATCGCGCCGCGTCCGCCGTCCTTCAGCAGCGTGAGGATCAGCACCAGAAACAGGTCGGCGGTTTCTCGCGTGCGGAACTTCTGCGGAAAATTGGTTTCGATGCCGTCCTCTTCCATGCCGCCGAACGGGGGATTGGTGATGATCGCATCGACGCGATCCTTGGGGACGTAGCTGGCCAGCGGTTTGGACAGCGTGTTGTCGTGCCGGATGTTCGTCGGCACGTCGATGCCGTGCAGCAGCATGTTCGTCACGCACAGCAGATGCGGCAGCGGCTTCTTCTCGATCCCCAGCACCGAGCGTTGCAACAGCTCTTCGTCGTCGGGCGTCTTGACCTGTTTCCGCAGATGCTTGATGGCACACGTCAGAAAGCCGCCCGTGCCGCAGGCGGGGTCCAGCACCTTCTCGCCAAGCTGCGGGTTGACCATATCGACCATGAACTGCGTGACGGCTCGCGGCGTGTAGTATTCGCCCGCATTGCCGGCGCTTTGCAGGTCTTTCAGGATCTGCTCGTAGAGGTCGCCGAAGACGCGCCGGTCCTCGGAGCGGTTGAAGTCGAGACTCTCGTTGAGCCGGTTGATGACCTGCCGCAACAGCGTCCCGTTCTTCATGTATTGATAGGCGTCCTCGAAGACATCATGGATGACTCGATGCCGCGGACTGGCATCGGCCGACAGAGCCTTGAGCGTCGGGAACAGCTTGTTGTTGATGAAGTCCAACAACCCGTCGCCGGTCAGCCCTTCGGTATCGGTCGCCCAATTCCGCCAGCGCAATTCTTCGGGGATCGGCGAGCGATACCGATTGACGGTCAGCTCCCATTCCTGCTCCCTGTCATCGAAAATTTTGAGGAACAACAGCCAGGTCAATTGGCCGAGCCTTTGAGCATCGCCATCGACACCGGCATCCTTGCGCATGACGTCTTGGATGGACTTGATTGTCGCGGAGTTGAGCATGTTGCAGGGTGGTCAATCGTGTGAGGTCGGTTCAGGGTTGTCGAGTTTATTGGGCAAGCGCGTAGAGCGCGGTTTCGAGTTCGCGGAGAGCATTCTCGTACTGAGCCTTGCCGCCGAACAGCCGGACGATTTCAACCGGCGTGCCAAACGTAGTGAGCGGCTGGACGTTTAAGACGTTGACGGTCTCAATCGTTCCAATCCCTTCGTCGGCATACTTGTCGAGCAACGCTTCCAGCACCGCGCGGGCTTGCTCGCCGTACTTGGCGAAGTAGTTCCGCTTCTTCACGTTGTCGGCTCGCTCGCGGCGTGTCAGCGGCGGTTGATCGAAGGCGACGTGGCAGACCAAATCGAACGGGTCGAGGTCTTTGCCAACTTGCTCGGCGAGTTCATTGAAGAAGACGCCTTGCTGTTCCAATTCGGTCAACACGGCTTGCTTCTGCTCCGCTGTGGTCCACCGTTGCAGGAACGCATCGAGCGACGCGAACTCACCCAAGATCGCATTGCGCGTGTAGTCCTTCAACGACTCGGTGATGAGCTTGCCGTCGTTGTCGTAGTATTGGACTCGCTCGGAAACGACTTGGACTGCGACGTCGTCAACGACGTATTTCGTTCGCTTGCCGGGCGGTAGATCAGTCATCGTGCCGCCGCCACCCTCGCCAGTGTCGTTGGCAGGGTCGGCGTCTTGTGGTTCGTCATCGTCGCTGAAGTCGTCGCCGTCG
>CAIJTL010001279.1 GCA_903823545.1 uncultured Planctomycetaceae bacterium | reverse complement strand
TGGCTCGGCAAAGAGGCCCGTGCGGCGAAGACCGCCACGAAGGCGCGGCTGTTGTGGGACCGCGACAATCTCTACTTCTTCGCCGAGATGGTCGATGCCGACTTGTACGCCGACGTCAAAGAGCACGACGGCAACACGTGGGACAACGACGTCTTTGAACTCTTCTTCAAACCCTCTAACGACAAGCTCGGTTACTACGAGTTTCAGGTCAACGCGCTCGGCACCGTCTTTGACATGTTCATCCCCCGTCGCGGGCAAGTGAATCGGTTTAAGAAGACCGATGAGTTTCACATCGAGCAGAAAGTGTCGCTCGACGGTACGCTCAACGATTGGACCGATCGGGACAAAGGTTGGTCGGTCGAGGGAAAGATTCCATGGCGTGACTTCATCAGAACTGGCGGACGTCCGGCGATTGACGAAGTTTGGAATTTCGTGCTTTGCCGCTACGACTACTCGATCGACTTTGAAGGTCCAGAACTGTCGTGGTGCTCGCCGAAAGCCTCGAAAGGAAACGCCGACTTTCATCGCTGGGAAGATTACGCGCAGCTCAAGTTCGTGAAGTCGGCGAAGGACACCACCGAGCAACAGGGAGCGGGTCTGCCGCACGTGTTGCCGCCGCTGACAACGTCGCGTGTTGTCGGTTCGCCGGAGCCGCCCGCTCCGTTTCGAACGCGCGTCGCGTATCCGAAGCTGAAGCTCAATCTGCCGATCTTCGGTGCTCATGTTCCCGGTAGCGACTGGATGCTCGCTGGAACGCAAACGAAGCCGGCGCTCATTCGCTTCAAGGACAGCCCGGAAGTCGAGTCGTTTGAAACGCTGCTCGAGTTCCCGGAGATGACGATTTACAACGCGACATTTCATCCGAAGTTCGCCGAGAACGGATTCCTCTACATCGGGTCCACCGGCCCGGCGACGACTGGCTTTGTGCCGGAATCAGCGGAGCGGTTTAAAGAATTCAAAGAAAAGACCGTGCGGATCACTCGGTATCGCATGGACCCGAAGACTTTCGAATTCGATCCGAAGTCCGAGAAGCTCATTCTGGAATGGGAATCGAACGGGCACAGCGGAGCGGACTGTGTCTTCGGCAACGACGGGATGTTGTATGTCACTTCCGGCGATGGCACATCCGATTCGGACATGATTCAGACCGGACAAGGACTCGATCATTTGCTGGCCAAAGTGTTGCGAATCGATGTCGATCATCCTGATCCGGGGAAGACGTACTCTGTTCCGAAAGACAATCCGTTTGTCAGCCTGAAAGGGGCGCGACCGGAGACGTGGGCTTACGGCTTTCGCAATCCGTGGCGCATTACTTGTGATCGCAAGACCGGCGACATCTGGGTCGGCAACAACGGACAGGACTTGTGGGAGCAGACTTATCGAGTCGAGCGCGGAGCGAATTACGGCTGGAGCGTGATGGAGGGCTCGCATCCGTTTTATCTCGACCGCAAACCCGGCCCAACTCCGTTCGTGAAGCCGACCACCGAGCACCCACATAGTGAGGCTCGCTCGCTCACCGGCGGTGTCGTCTATCACGGCGAGAAGCTCCCCGAACTGCGCGGAGCTTACATCTACGGCGATCACTCCACCGGAAAAGTTTGGGCGGTGAAACATGACGGCAAGCAAGTGACATATCATCGCGAACTCGTCGACACGCCGTTTCACATCACGCACTTCTGCCTCGATTCGCACGGTGAGCTGTTGGTGCTCGATCATCAAAGTGGCGACAAGGGGAATATGTATTACCTGGAGCCAACTCCTGAATCAGAGATTGCCAACTTCAAGGTACAAGCCGCTGATCCGAGTTCCCCCAATCGATTCCCGCGCAAGCTCAGCGAGTCTGGCCTGTTCGCGTCGGTCAAAGGTCACCTGATGCAGCCGAGCTTGCTGCCGTATTCCGTCAACGCGCCGCTTTGGTCGGATGGAGCTCATAAAGCGCGCTGGATGGCGCTCCCGCATGACCCGAATCGCAAAGAGCCGCCAATTGACCTGTCGTCGAGTCGCGGCTGGAATTTGCCGGACGACACCGTCCTGGTGAAATCATTCGCTCTGGATGGCGATGCGGATAAGCCGGAAACACGACGCTGGATTGAAACGCGATTCCTTGTGAAGCAGCAGGGTGAGTGGTTCGGTTACAGTTACGAATGGAACGACGATCAAACCGACGGAGTGCTGGTTGAGAAGACAGGCAAAGACCGCGAGTTCACAATTCGCGATCCAAAAGCGAAGGATGGTATTCGCAAACAGACGTGGCATTACCCCAGCCGCACCGAATGCATGGTCTGCCACAGCCGCGCGGCGAACTTCGTGCTCGGCCTGAGCACGTTGCAGTTCAATCGCGATCACGATTACGGCAACGGGGTAATCGATAGCCAACTGAAGGTTCTCGAACGTCACGGACTCGTCAAACTCGGCGCGTGGCAAACAGAAAACATCGCCGCCATCCGCCGAGAGCTGCAAGATAAGGGACTTGAGGACAAAGAACTCGAAGCGGCAGTCAAACAACGAACGGCCACTCGTGACCAACGTGGATATCCCAAGACCGAGATGCTGGCGATGTCACCGGTCTCCTTCCCGAAGCTCGTCGATCCATACGATCGCAAAGCCGATCTCACCGCGCGAGCACGCTCTTACCTGCACGCGAACTGCGCGATCTGTCATATCGACGCAGGCGGCGGTAACGCTCAGATGCAACTGGAGTTCTTCACACCGTTAGCCAAAGCCAAGTTCGTGGACGAAAAACCGTTGCACCACAAGTTCGATCTCCCCGACGCACGCATCATCGCCCCTGGTCATCC
>CAIJTL010001278.1 GCA_903823545.1 uncultured Planctomycetaceae bacterium | reverse complement strand
TCATCAAAGACAGCAACGCCATCTTCCATTCAAAGATGAGCAATACGCTCATGCTCATGACGACGGAGAGCAATCCCCAAATGCCGCTGGGAAGCGTGTTGACGATTACATTGTCGATTCGGTCCAAGTCCGACGTAAATCGCGACATCAGATCGCCAACTTGCGATCGAGCGAAGAAGTTCATCGACAACTTTTGAAGGTGATTGAAAATCTGCAGCCGCACATCGTTCACGACGAACGTCCCTAACCGGCTGTAGAGAAAATCTCGACCGACGGCAGCAAGCGACGCCAATATCCATCCGAAGCTCAGCGAGACGATCATGATCGTCACCAGCGTTAGGTCGTGCTTCGGAAGTGCGTCATCGATCAGAAACTTGAAGCAGAGCGAAAAGGCGAGTGCGAATGCCGTATCGACCGCCATCAGGACGATTACCGCAATGCTTTCTTTCCAATATGGTCGCAGGTAAGCCCCCAACCGCTTCAAGAATTGCCCAGCACCCATCACTTCCGGGGGTTGATCGCTCGACACCGTCATCTCCTTGAGGAAGTAACTCTCATCGAACAGTCGCTTCGCCCTCGCGTTCCTAAGACAAAAAGGGCCGATCGTCTGTTCTTAACGTTCTTCGCTCACAACATAACTTGGGCGAAAAGAATAATCACGGACGGGAAATCTCCACTGTAACAGTCGAAGAACTCAGAGGTACTTCTCACCGATTGTCCGCGATCTGACGACTTTTACTGGGACGCCATACGAGACGGTGAGATCAGGCACATCCCGATTCACCACCGACCCCGCTCCAACCACGGCGTGTTGTCCGATCCGGCGGCCATGCAGAATGACGGCACCAATTCCAACGGCGCAACCTTCCCCCAATGTCACGTTGCCGCCAGTGGCGACGCGCGGCGCAAGGCTGCTAAACGAGCCCATGCGACTGTCGTGATCGAGTGAGCTATTCGTATTGAGAATGCAGCCCTCGCCGACCTGCGAATCGCTGTTGATCACAACGCCCGCCATCACGACACTCCCGCCACTCAAGACCACTCCACGAGCAATCTGAGCGGAAGGATGCACGGCAACGACTAAGTTCAGTTGAGGTGCGAGTGACTTCAGCCGCTCACAAAGTTGCGAACGAATGAAATTATCACCAATCGCCACAAACAGTCCGTCTGCGCGAAGCTCTGTCGCCAATCGACCAACGTCTGCAACAGAACCGACAACGTCGTAACCAAAAACCGACGTCCCAGCAGGCTTGAAGTCATCCAACAAACCAACCACTTGATGCATCGTCTGTTTTTCAAAAATATCCAAGACCACTTTTGCATGCCCAGAGGCACCGACGACAAGAACGCGACTCATGAGTTGTTTTCCGAGATTGATTGCAGAATCAAATCAATGGGGGGAAGACATTGGTCGTTGGTTATTGATCATCGGTCATCCGAAGGAATTTGCAGCCCATGAAATGATCACTGACCAACGACCAATAACCAACGACCAATCATGCCGTCCCCTTCCTATCTCGAACCAACAATGACCGCAACCAAGCCCTCACCACGAATTGTTCTCGCCGGTGCCACCTCGAGCACACGGTTGACGTTGGAATCGCTCGTCCGACACCAAGCACCAATCGTCGGTGTTATGGAATTCCAGCCGGACGATCCTTCCGGCATCAGCGGCTTCGCTCAATTGAATGACGTCGCTTCTGCCGCAGGGATTCCTTGTGTTGGCTTTCAAAACATCAACGCGCCGGAAACGATCGCTCAGATTCGAGCCTGGCGACCGGACCTTTGCTTTGTGGTCGGTTTGTCGCAGCTCGTGAAGTCAGAACTGTTGGCGATACCAAGAATGGCCTGTGTTGGTTTTCATCCAACATGGTTACCGCGCGGTCGCGGACGAGCTCCCGTCGCGTGGTTGGTTCACGATGCGACTCCGGGGGCAGTGACTTATTTCGTCATGGATGAAGGGGCCGACAGTGGCCCGATCCTCGTCCAAGAGCCGTTCGCTGTTTCGCCGCGCGACGATGCCGGTGACGTGACTCGCACGATGGAACAGGCAATTGGTCGAGCGCTTGATCGCTGGCTGCCGAAGCTACTCTCGGGCGAATGGAATCCGCAACCGCAGGACGATTCGCTCGCGACATATCACGCCAAGCGAGCTCCCGAAGATGGCTGGATCGACTGGTCCGAATCGTCGAGCGACATTCATCGCGTGATTCGAGTCGCCACGCATCCGCATCCCGGAGCATACACGTACTTGAAAGACCGCAAGCTCATTATCTGGCGTGCTGAGATCGAAGCTACGTATCCAATCCGAGGCGTGGTTGGCAGAGTCTTGATCACCGACCCTCAACGTGGCGCGTTGATCCAAACTGGCGATGGCCTACTCTGGCTACGCGACATCGCCTGGGGCGACGAGATTGATCCCACCAAACCACCAAAGCTGTCTGTCGGACAACGACTGGGTTACGTCGTCGAAGATGAAGTCAGCCGATTGAAGCACCGTGTGACTGAACTCGAACGAATCATTTTGGACTTGACCAACAACAAGAATCGCGGCGAAGCCGCGTCAACGTAGCCGCCACGCTCCGCGTGACGACCCGAATGCTTATCAACGCTTCTTGAAGTAACCGACTCATCACGCGGAGCGTGATGGCGACATCCGTTTCAGAAAGACGAAAAATGCGAGTTGCTGTAGTTGCCCCACACCCGGACGATGAAGTACTCGGCTGTGGCGGAGTGATGGCTCGGCACGTGGCCAATGGGGACGAAGTCTTTGTCATCGTCGTCACACGCGGCATTCCAGAATTGTTCGCGCCGGAACTCATCGAACGAACGCGAGCCGAAGCAAGGAAAGCACACGAGCTCCTCGGCGTGAAAGAGACTCGGTTTCTCGATTTCCCGGCACCAAGATTGGACGTCACTCCGGGGCATCTCGTGGCCGACGCACTTGCCAAACAGTTCCAAGACATTCGTCCCGAACGAGTCTACTTGCCACATCACGGTGACATTCATTCGGACCACGGGCGAATCTACCACGCAACACTCGTTGCCGCGCGACCGTTGGCCAACTGCCCGGTAAGGCAGTTGCTCTGTTACGAAACACTCTCTGAAACCGAATGGTCGCCGCCGATCGCCACGTCAGTCTTTTATCCCACGGTCTTCGTCGACATCACGGCTCATCTGCAAAAAAAACTCGATGCGATGTCTTGCTTTGAGACACAGATCAAACAGCCGCCGAATCCAAGGTCGCTTCAAGCCATTGAGGCCCTTGCCCGATATCGCGGCGCGACAGTCAATCTGATGGCGGCCGAAGCGTTCGTGTTGGTGCGAGAAATCATTCACTAACCCTAAGCGTGAGTTTCGTTGCGCGTTTCGAAAGTCGCGAAACGACGTTCGCAGATAGCCTTGGGCGTAAGCCCAAGGATTTGTTGGACATCGTGCTCCTAGCCGCGAAGCGGCGACAGCAATATGCGCGACAACAATTTGCTGCCGTCGCTTCGCG
>CAIJTL010001277.1 GCA_903823545.1 uncultured Planctomycetaceae bacterium | reverse complement strand
GCGCAACTTCTAAACTCACGCTTCGGGTTAGTTTTGAAATCGCCTCTAGCGAACACCACTCAACTCGTTGCGCGAGTTCTTGAGTGGTCTTCAACTCGTGTAAACAGTGTCGCGTACAGCGTCTCACTGTGCTGCCGAGCGGCTGCCACGTGGCGAGAACATAATGGGAACTCCCTGCGGCATTGGGCGCGCTGCAACCGTGAATCCTTCTCGATAGGCGATCGCTTGGAGTTGGCGATACAGCGAGAAGCTGTCTGGATAAACCCAAAACGTAATGGTTGAACCGGGCTCAGCTTTGCGGAGCTCATTGCGAAACTCCGAATCATTTCGCAGTGCAGCCTCAGTCGTTTCTGCTGCGAGATCATCTTCGGGAACCACCTCCCACTGGCTTACGACAACTCGGACGAAGCTTCCAGCAAATGATTCTTCCCGCTCGACGACGTACTTCACACTGAAACCACGAACTGGTCCGACGACGCCGCTGTATCGCCGCGCACGGATGATGAATTCTTTCTGGCGTTCCATCTGCGTTTTCATTCGGCCGACCAGTTCCTCAATCGGCACCGACGCGACCTTTCCGGCGAAGCAACGGAAATGAAGTTCGGTTTCATTTTCTTTGAGCACTCGGCTGACCGGAGTGATGCGATGCTCAAGCTTCTGCACTTTGTGCGGATGCTTTTCAACGCTGGCAATTTCCGATTGTCGTTTCTTCAACTTCACACGCACCGCTTGAGCGGCGGCATTGAGTTGTTCGATTTGTTGCCGGTTCTGATCCAACGCAGACAACTCTTGATCAAGATTGGCACCGACGGACGCCAAGCGATTTCGAGTCGCCGCGTCTTGCGACTGCAACTCACTCAGACGTGTCTCTCGCTCGACTGCGGCGCTTCGCAAGACGTTGAGGTCTTCTTGAATTTTCTCAGCCTTCGATTGCAGCGCAGCCACTTCCTCCCGATGCTGATCCTCGGTGTCATCCGGCGGCGCAGCGAGGTTTTGAATTCGCGCCAATTCGTTCGGTGCGTCAGAAGTGACCGCTGGGGTTGTCGGAGTGAGCGTGACCGGCGCGCGACTCGCTCGAACACCCGCAAGCACCATCAGGATGATCAAGATGCCGACGACATTGGCCACGACATCAAGAAACGAATCGGAGCCGAACTGTTGCTCCGCTGGTGGAGGTCGACGACTCATCGAGTACCTCCCACTACCGACTTGACTTTAACAATGCCGGAGCCATTTCCGACCGATCCCGTCGCGCGAGCGCGGGAAGTCTCGCGCGACGGGGTTGATGATTCATCGTTTGACTTGTTGTTAACCTTTTTCGGCGTCGCAGGTCGGTTCGGTTTTGAAGCGGCATCTGGATCGGCATCGAGATAAGTCACCGAAGAGACCAATCCGAGATCAAACAACGCTGAGTTCAGCCGTTCGTGAACTTGATCGCCCCCCGGAGCAACCTCGTACTTCAGCGTAGGAACCCAGTGATACCCGACACCAGCACTCGGCCAGCTCGCTTGTTCGCGATCCAGTGCCATCAAGACTCGTTCGACGAGACTTTCTGTTCGGACACTCGTATCGACCGGAATCTCATACTCCCCGCCGACTAAAAGTCGGTTTGACCAGACCCGAATCGTGATCGCCTTTTCGAGACCAATTCCGGATCGGGGCATCGTGTACCGTCGCTTGTGATGTCGCATGTCGCCACTCACGGAAGATCGTTGTCCCGGTGCATTTCGATCTGCCGTCGACGAGCCTGGCGATCGAGAGTTGGCCCCAGCAGAAGGTTTTTGAGTCCCTCGTTGGGCTGACTCCGAACCTGCCTGACTCGCATCAACACCTTGTTGAGATTGTGCGGCTCCATTCGACGCACCGCCAGCGCGATTCGATCGTCCTAATGGGAATGGCTTCGAGTCATCATTGTTGAGCGACGCCCCTTTCTTCGGCAGTGACTCTTCGCTCGGCTCATCACCAAACTCGGACATCGACGAGCCGCTACGGCGATCGGTCGGGCCGTTTGGTTTCGACGATTGACGGAACGCACTACCTGCGGGCGAATTGTCTGTGTCAGCTTGGACAAATTCCGATTCCGGACGTTGCTTTCCAGACCTTGCGCGATCGCCGACAGGCGGCTTGGTCCCGCCTTTACTAGGATACGCGTCACCAATCGAATTGCGTGTTTCGCCATCAGCTGACGCAACTCCGCTGCCAGTCCTGGTGGTATTTGAATTAGGTTGAGGCGTCAGCGAACTCGTACCTTGATCGCGAAAGTTCGAACCGGTTGCGGAATCAGATCCTGTCGATGCCGCTGTTTTTCGATTGGTCGGCAAGCCGCTGTTGTTTGAGGATCGTGGTCCAAACGATGGTGTTGATGGTTCGGGATTCTCGACCGGCACAAACGATTGCGAGTTCGGTTCCAATTGCAGTTGGTCACGCTGCAGATTGCGATTTGTCGCCACTAACTGAAGAACGTTTTCACGCTCATTCAATGTTTGTGTGATTGCCTGCTGGCAAATCTGTTTTGCATCCGGATTCGGGTCGCTAAATTCGAGTTCCATATCATCGTCGAGCAACTCATAGCCGTGCGGAATCTTGAGCTGCCCGAGCAAGTTCTTTGCGATCAAGAACGACATCGCCCCCGTCGGACGTACGAGCAACAAGACATACGGCTCCTTGGTGCTGTTACCAAAACTCAGCAAATCCTTGTTGGTCACTTCATCGGTCGAGTTTTCAGCTTCCGATGCCGCTTCCTCGGCATGAACTCGATCGTAGGCATTCCAGTAATGAATGAGTTCGCGCGACGCATTTAACAAAGGATTAAAGCCTGCCGTAAAACCGTTGAGTTCAGCGGGCGTGAGCCTGATATCTTCGGGAACAAATCGAATGAACTTGTCAGTGCATTCAATCAAGATCGGACGTCGCGTTGTGCCGTTGCGGCCGTCAAATGGAATAAACGCGAATTTGCTTTGAGCCGTCTTCTGACGCTCCTTCGCATCAACGAGCCGTTGTTCAGAGGCGGCCAACTCATCGCGCATGGCTTCTATTTCACCTTGCAATCGCTCACGATCTACAGCCGCTTTCTGTTGGATGCCGCGAGCCTCTTTGAGTCGATCCTTCTTCGAAGTCGCTGTTTGCTGTGATCGCAAAACGGCAGACTGAGCGGCAACCAACTTGCGCTCCAAATCGGTCAGAGCTTCTCGAGTACGGTCACGTTCCGCCGTCAGCGATTCGAGTTGAGTTCGCCAACTGCGAATCGCATTTTCATGCCGACTGACGTCGACAGGCACAGGCACAGGCAGAGACTCGATGACTGGAGCAATGTTTTCTGGCTCGACAACCTCGACGACAGCCGCTTGTCGAGCTTTCTCGATCGCTGCCGCTCGAATTCTCTTCGTCGTCACAATCAACAACAAAATCAGCGATCCCATCGTGCAAACCAGCACGGCCAGGAACGGAAAGAGAGAGACTCCAGCAGAGCTATTTGATGGTCGTCGACTCATGGAAAAGGTTCACCACGGAGACACGGAGAGCGCTGAGAAAGCAAAGAAAAAATAGATAAAAATTGTCAGAGGACCATACGAACGATGCCGTCTTTCATGACAGTGACATTGAAATTCAGTAACAGACCGACATGCTTGCCGCTGAGTCGCAGGTAAGTCAGCAACTGCGCATTGTGGATCGGAGCAATTTCTTCCACGCTTTTGAGTTCCAAAATGAGCGATTCTTCGACCAGCAAATCCAGTCGATATCCACAGTCCAGCTTCACGTTCTTGTATCGCACAGGCATCTCAACCTGCCGTTGAAAACGCAGTCCTCGCAACGACAATTCGTGG
>CAIJTL010001276.1 GCA_903823545.1 uncultured Planctomycetaceae bacterium | reverse complement strand
GCGGTCGCTGACTTCAGCGACTGCGGAGCGGCACACTGCGAAAGGAAGTAGTCTGAGTGGGCGACGGCCCACCAACGACTTTCGCGACCTGTCCCACCCGACGTGAATAATCCCGGCTAGGGGGCTCAGCCAAGCAGTGGCAGTGTGCGGGTGGCTGGCGGGAAGCGTCGAAGCGTTTCACGTGAAACTAGGTAAGTGGCATGAGGCTCTGCTGAGTGTTCCACGTGGAACGCGAGCGGCTACTTCACGCGATAGAGACGGACCTCGCACTTCGCTCGTTCGGCATCCAACTGCGATGGCGGGACTTGATCAAGCAGCACGAAATCGCTGGCGGCATACGGCCAGCTTTGGACCAACTCGATCCGCACCGCGTGTTGCGTCACTTGCTCCTCAAACGCGGCACTTCGATGCGCGTGCGGCCCGGTCACCAAGAACGTTGGCAGGCCGGTCGAGGGGGAATCCGGTTTGAGAAAATCCAAATTCCCCGCCGGTGCCACTCCGAGGTCATCGGCGGGAAGATGAAAGAACAACCCCGGCTCCGCAAAGACATACAACACCGCTCGCCTGCCACCGACATCCCGTGAGCCAGCTTCGGTGGCCAGTCGCCGAGCGACCTCTTGAATTTGCGGAGCCAAGTCCGCCAACGCCGTTCGCGATTGCCAACCGGCAACCCAACGTGCGTCTCTAGGCTGAGGAGTTTCGACGAATTCAAAAACAATTCCAACCAGCAACAACAAGACGGTGCCGGGAATGGCGAGCCAGCGAGGAATGCGAACTTGCTCAAAGCGTTTCGAAGCAAAGAGCAACCAGATGATTCCCAAGCATCCGGAAATGAACCACGGCAATGCGAGTCGCGGGTAGGGGCGGTAGAGCGGAGTGGTCAGAGTCAGTCCGACACACCAAGCCAACAGCATCCATTCGGACTGATGTAAGTGAAGCGGGATGAGCTCAGTCGGCGATGGCGGTACAGGTCGCTGAAGCGTCCGCTTCTTGATCCAGACCCTCGATTCCTTTCCATGCGGTCTTAAAAACAGAATCACGAAAAGTGCAACAATCACAGCCACACCAGTCTGTCCTCGAATAACGTAACACTGCGTTTGTGTGTGCCTGATAAAGCCGTCACACCAACCGCCGAAACCCACAACGTACTGACGATGATTCGCCGCTACTTGCGAATAGCCATGTGGCAGCGACCACCAGAATGGACTCCACACTGCCAGTGCGGTGGCGGCGGCGATTCCCCATAGCATCAAACGACGACGGAATTGACGCTCTTCTCGTGAAGAGAACAACGACCACGCCAGCAGGCCACTGAGGCTGATGGCCAGTGGGAGCCAGCCGTTGTACTTGGTCCACCAAGCGAGGCCGGTGACGACTCCTGCGATCACGGCGCGAGCGAGATTGAGCGTGCGAAACGCGGACTCAAAAAAGTAAACGGCCAAGAGCAGCCAGAAACCGAGTGTCACATCGGTCAGTGCCGAGCGGCTGAAGAGGATGTGAAAGTCGCTCAACGCGGCGAGTGCGGCGGCGGACAAGCCGGCGGCGGGGCCGAACCAGCTTCGACCGACCCACCAGATCAACGGGACGGTCAGGCTTCCAAAGACGAGTGATGGAACCATCGGAGCCCACCGCGTTGGCCCGAACAGCATCAAGCTCCATTCGATCAATGCGGGCAGCAATGATGGGGCGTATAGATGTCGGTCGGGATACTGAAAGCCGTTGTCCGGACACCACAGGTTCGAGGCATAGATCCCTTCGTCGAAGTGTTCGACAGCCATCGCAGACGGGAACGCAACACGGACTGCCACACCGATCACAAACAGCACAAGCGCGATCAGCGTCTCATTTCGTGAGATGGCGGGGCCGCTCACTTCAGGAGGGGTGCCGTTGGGTGTCTGTTGGAAATTCATCGGGGTGGCCGCAAATAG
>CAIJTL010001275.1 GCA_903823545.1 uncultured Planctomycetaceae bacterium | reverse complement strand
ACCGCGGGGGCTCCAATTCGGATCAGGGGCAGGCGGTCGTCGTTCAATCCAATGGAAAGATTTTGGTGGCCGGCACCGTGCAGCGGACCAGTAGCGGTGATCAAGATTTTGGAGTGACGCGTCTCAACACCAACGGCACGCGCGACACCACGTTTGGTTCCAATGGCAACGTCGTCATTAGTTTTGATCTGGGCGGCAACTTGGCCGACCGAGTGGCCGGGATCGCGTTGCAATCGGACGGCAAGATCGTCGTGGTTGGGTCCGCGCAGGCGAGCTCATCGACCAGTCGTTTTGCGATCGCGCGCCTGAATTCCAACGGAACATTGGACACGACCTTCAGTAGTGACGGCAAACAGACGGTGTCGTTCGGCTCAAACGTGATCGCCAGCGGCGTGGCGATTCAATCGAATGGCAAGATCGTGGTGGCGGGCACCACGACGATCGGCAGCGGGGGCGACACCGACATGGCCGTGGCTCGGCTTAACACCAACGGTTCGCTCGATACGACGTTCAGCGGCGACGGCCTTACGACAGTCTCATTCGATCTAGGCGGGGACAATACCGATCGCGGCAATGCGGTCGCTTTGCAATCCGATGGCAAGATCGTGCTGGTGGGATCGGCCCAGAGGAACAGCTCCGGAGACCATGACATGGCGATCGCTCGGTTGACGACCAGCGGTATTCTGGATTCGACGTTCGATAACGACGGCAAGAGGACGATCGCCTTCGATCTCGGCGGCAGCAACTTCGATCGAGCCAACGCCGTGGCGATCGCTTCTGGAAAAATCGTGGTTGCAGGGACGGCGACGTTAAACAGCTCGGGGGACACCGATTTCGCGGTGGCCCGGCTGACCTCCAACGGCAGTTTGGACACAACCTTCAGCAGCGACGGCAAGCAAACGGTGGCGTTTGATCGAGGCGGCAACAATCGCGACGTTGCCAATGCGGTCAAAGTTCAGAGTGATGGCAAGATCATCTTGGCCGGATCCGCTCGAACCGGTACGACCAACGACGATTACGCCGTCGCTCGCCTGAGCAGCAGCGGCTCGCCCGACAACACGTTCGATGGTGACGGCAGACGCACCAGCGGACTTTCGGGTGACGATGCCGCGACGGCCCTTGCCATCCAGTCGAACGGTCGCATCGTTATCGCTGGCTTTTCGAACACCTCGGGAGATTATGACTTCGGCATCATCCGCTTGTTGAATTCTTAGACGCTTCGCGATTCAAACGACCGCCCCCATCGGTGGAATCACCGGCGGGGGCGATTTCATTTTCAGACGCAGAGTTGCCGCCAGTCACGCGGTTGTTGCACCAATCTGAACCGGCCACTGAACTTCTTCCGTCAGGAAATGACCACGCAGAACGAGACCCACCGGCTTCTCTTGGCCGTGCAGCGTCCGGCGAGCCGTGGCCCCGATGTCATCCGTCGTGGCCATGAGCAGTCGATAGGCAAACTGCGGACGGTTTGATTCGGACAGAAACGAGTCAATTTCTCGCTTGGTGATCGTTCGGTTGGGATGATCCGCCTTGGCCTGAATCGGCCACAATTCCCCCGTCCGCGTGCGAGCGACAATGTCGATTCCCGCATCCGTT
>CAIJTL010001274.1 GCA_903823545.1 uncultured Planctomycetaceae bacterium | reverse complement strand
GCAAATCGCTGAATGGGGCGAAGAACATGCAAAGCTCCTCCGCACAACGTTCAAGTTACCCGGCGAAACGATCTGGAAAGGAAAACTTGCAGTCATCGTCTACAAAGATCGCTTCGGTTACGGCGAGTTCAGTCAGACAATCAACAACCGCGAACCCGACCCGGCGATCGCTGGTCACTCGATTGTGACAGCGGCCCACGACGATGCTTATGTCGTGATTGAAGATGTTGGTGACACCGGCACGGCATTGAAGCCGGATGCGCGCCTTAACTTGATCGATCAAATGACGGGCGCGTTCTTGAAGCGTCAAAACAAACCTGTTCCAGAATGGCTGATTCGAGGGACTGGGCTCGCGATGGCAACAAAAGAGGTCGGCGGCGACAACGAGTATCTCAAAGGATTGCGATCGGCTGCTCAAGAAGCCGTTCGAGGTCTCGAAAAACCGGACGATCTCTTTGGCGAAGGAAAGTTTTCGCCGGCAGACATGGCACCAATCGGGTTCACGCTGGTGACGTTTATGATCCGAGAAGGAACGCTTCCGAAATTCGTTCAGTTCGTCAACACGCTTCAGACCGGTACCGATTTGAAGACAGCCATCAACAACGTTTACAAGCCGGCCTCGACGCAATCGCTCGCGTTGGGGTATCTCAATGCGCTCGGCAGCTCCGGCGGGGCAGTGAAGAAGAAGCCCAAGAAATAAATTCACGAATGCAACCCCGTTGTCGTCACGCACGCGTGGCGAACCGCTCGTTTCACAACGGGGATTAATCACGGCCTTGTAAAGTCTCTTCGACTTTCGGCTCATCACGCGGATGCGTGTTGGCGATGTCATTGGGACTTCCGACAAAGAGACACATGGCAGACATCGTTATCATCGGCGGCGGCGTAATCGGTTTGTCGATCGCCTATGAACTGGCAGGGCAGGGGGCCTCAGTTCAAGTTTTAGAACGCGGCCAGTTTGGCCAGGAAGCATCGTGGGCTGGAGCAGGAATGATCATTCCTGCCGACCCGAAGTCAGCAACGACCGTTGACGCACGCCTTCAAGCCGAGAGTTTTGTTCGTTGGCCCGGTTGGTCTCGACTGCTTTACGAAGAGTCCGGCGTCGACAATGGCTTTATGAATTGCGGAGGGATTCAGCTTTCCTCAGATTCGTCCGGAATTGAACTCGCACGAAGTGCTCAACAATTGCGAGGCTGCGGAGCAATCGTTGAAGCCCTAGACGCTGATCAACTTCGACTGCTTGAGCCGAACATGAATCCCGATATCACCAACGCGATTCATTTACCTCAGATGTGCCAAGTCAGGAATCCTCGTCACCTCAAAGCGCTCCTGACCGCCTGCCATGTGAGAGGCGTAACTCTCACGGCCGGCGCCACGGTCACTGGCTTCCAGCGACAAGGGGCACGCCTCAATGCCGCGAATACGACAACAGGGGCCATCCGAGCGGGGCAGTTTGTTGTCTGCGGCGGTGCGTGGAGCGAGTCGATACTTGCGTCCGCGAATTGCTCAGTCGATGTTGAGCCTGTCCGTGGCCAGATCGTGTTGCTCGATGATTTCACGAAACCACTTCGGCGGATTGTCGAGGTAGGTCCGCGATACCTCGTTCCTCGAGCAGATGGCAAGATCTTGATTGGCTCGACGGAAGAATGGACCGGATTCAACAAAGGAAACACCGCCGAGGCCGTTGCTGAATTAATTCGCTTTGCGACCAACCTTGTCCCGACGCTTAAGTCAGCTGGAGTGGCACGCTTTTGGTCGGGATTGAGGCCGCATGCCAAACGAGGAATTCCATATCTCGGCCAAGCGCCAGAAACCGAAAATCTCTTTGTCGCCACCGGACACTTTCGGTCTGGGTTAATGCTCTCACCAATAACCGGTCTGCTGATGCGTCAGTTGGTACTAGGCCAGGAGTTGTTGATACCACTTGATGAGTTATCAGTTCGTTCGTCACGAGTGTTGGTGTGAGTGTTTGGAGCCAACATGTCTCAAGTTGTCATTATCGGTGCTGGTCCAATCGGTCTCGAAGCGGCATTGTTAGCTCGACAATCAGGACACGATGTGAAAGTCGTCGAAAAGGGGGGAGTCGCATCAAACGTGCGCGACTGGGGGCATGTCCGACTATTCACGCCATTTGCCATGAACTCGTCTGAGCAAGGCAGAGTGGCAGTCGTAAAGGCGTTTGGTGCCGAATCACTTCCAAGAGATGACGAGTTATTGACGGGAATTGAGTTTGCTGACAGATACCTAACGCCTTTGAGTCGCGTTCCGGAACTTTCAGGCTGTGTTTATGAGCAACACGAAGTGCATTCGATTAGCCGCCAGCAATTCCTGAAGACCGATGGCATTGGTCAACAGAAGCGTGCGAGCGATCCATTTCAGTTGCTACTTCAAACGAACGACGAAAAGCGAACGGAGTTTCTAATCCAGGCGGACATTGTTCTGGATTGCTCTGGAACGTACCCGCATCACAACTGGATCGGGCCAGGAGGGCTGCGTCTTCCGTATGAGCAGCAGCAATTACAAGATCTCGATTATTGCATCAGGCCGATTGCTCCAGATCACTTCGTCAACCAGACGACGTTGGTCATCGGAGCAGGGTACTCCGCAGCAACAGCGATTATCGCACTTCAAGAACTTGCGACT
>CAIJTL010001273.1 GCA_903823545.1 uncultured Planctomycetaceae bacterium | reverse complement strand
CAAACCGCCTAAAGGCGGAACTACAAACTTACTCCGCTTTAAACACCGTCTTGCCGTGAACCTGTACCGTGTCGACGAGGCCGATGACCGTGCAGTCGATCGGCAGCGTTTTGGTTTCCGGCGTGAACCGAGCACTCGAACCTTGCACGCACAACACAACTTGCCCCTCGCCGCAGCCGAGCGGATCGACCGTAATAAACGTCCGCCCGGTCGGCTTGAGGCTGCTGGCATCCTTTTCATCGACCCGCAACGGCTCGACGATCAGCAGCTTCTGGCCGATCATCGACTCGACCTTCTGCGACGAAACCAAGCTACCTGTGATGCGCCCAATGAACATGAAGAACACCTTGGAACGCTAATCTCCGCTAATTGACGCTAATGAAGACAGACGGCAAAGACTGTTTTGATTAGCGAAGATTAGCGCCGATTAGCGTTCCCCTTTTGCCTTGTTGACTGCTTCCACGCTTTGCCGAGCAACGACGATTTCTTCGTTCGTCGGCAGAACCCAAATTTGTGTCCTGCTGCCGTCTGTCGAGATCTTCGCTTCCGATCCGCGAGCGACTTTCGTATTCGCGGTTTCATCCAATTCGATCCCAGCCCAGTCCATGTTGCGGCACACGCCAGATCGAATCAGCGAACTGTTCTCGCCGATGCCGCCGCTGAAGACGATCGCGTCCGCTCCGCCCAGGATCGTCAGGTACGCTCCGAGGTATTGCCGGATCGACGCAACGAACAAATCCAGAGCGAGCTTCGCACGCTCGTGTCCCTTTGCCGCAGCCTCTTCAAGGTCTCTCGCGTCGCCACTGAGTCCGCTGACTCCGAGAAGGCCGCCTTTGCTCGACAACTCTTCGAGCACTTGTGCCAGTGTCTTGCCGCTCTTCCGCAGGATGATCGGCAGAGCAAATGGATCGAAGTCGCCGACTCGATTGTTGTGCGGCAATCCGGTTTGTGGGCTCATGCCGAGACTGTTCGCCAGCGACTTTCCGCCTCGCGCCGCACACAACGAATTACTGCCGCCGAGGTGGCAAGTGACGACTCGCAGATCATCGCGTTTCATCACTTGAGCGACCCGCGTATTGAGATACCGATGGCTCGCGCCGTGGAAGCCCCAGCGTTTCACTTCGTATTGCTCAGACCATTCGAGCGGAATGGCATAGAGCCGATTTTCTGGTGGAATCGTGTCGTGAAATGCCGTTTCCAAAGCCGCGACAAGCGGGATCTCAGGAAACACGTTCCGAAGCTGCCGCATGGCTTTCGCATACATGGGATTGTGAGCGGGAGCGATGTCAGCAAGGTCTTCCATCTTGGCGAGTAACTCGTCAGTGACGATCCGCACGCCGCTGAGATTTCCCGCAAACACCGCCTTGAATCCAATCGCCGCGACCTCGGACACTGACTTCAAGCAGCCGTATTCTGCGTGCGTCAATTGATCGAGGCACATCTTCACTGCCGCCGCATGATCGCCGACCGGCTGCGTCGTTTCTTCTCGCCGCCCGCCGATCTCAACAAAACACGCGCTCGCTGGCTGCCCAATGCGATCAATGCCTCCACGAGCCAACTGCGACTCATTCGACATGTCGAACAGCCGGTACTTAAAGCTCGTGGAGCCAAGATTTGCGACGAGAACTTTCACGGTTGAATTCCTCCGTGTACTCACTCACAACAACGGGACTGACCATTGTCGATCAATGCCCTCTGTTGTTTGTCAGTCATTGTTAGACAAAGTGCTCCAACAAGCTCTCGCCAGGGCGCGCGATCAAGTGAGCCGAAACGAGTTCGCCAACTCGTGATGCTGCGGCCGCTCCCGCATCGACTGCGGCTCGGACGGAACCGACGTCGCCGCGGATGATCGTGGTGACGTACGCACCGCCGATCTGAACTTGCTTTACCAAACTGACGTTGGCTGCCTTGAGCATCGCATCCGATGCCTCGATCTGCGCAACCAAACCTTTGGTCTCAATGAGACCGATTGCTTCACCCTTCATGACATTTCACCTTCGTTGAATTCCCAGTCGCCACCCCCACCGAGCTTGTCCCGGTGGATTCAGGCTTTTGCGCTAGTTGATGCTGTCAAACGCGACGGCTTAGTGCAGAAGCCCACGAGCCACTGAGGCAAGCTCAGTGGGGTTTGAATTTGTTTAGCCTGCTGACTTGCCGCCCGAAGCCTTTTGGCTTGGCAGAACTGCGGCGAGTTCTTCGTGCGGGCGAGGAATGACTTGAACGCTGACGACTTCACCAATCTTGCTGGCCGCTGCTGCGCCGGCGTCGATTGCTGCCTTCACGGCGGCGACGTCGCCAACGACGAACGCGGTGACCAAGCCACTGCCGACTTTGTCCCAACCGATCATTTGGACGTTGGCCGCTTTCAACATTGCATCCACAGCTTCAACCAAGCAAACGAGACCTTTAGTCTCGATCATCCCCAACGCTTCCGAAACTTTCGCTGCCATGAAAACACTCCTCAGTGTGTAGGGTGGGTCGAGCATCGCGAGACCCACCAAGAATCAATTTCGCAAAGTGGTGGGTCTCGATGCTCGACCCACCCTACAAATCTCAATGTTTGTGGCACGCACACGGTTTTGGGCTGATTAATTCAACCTTCGTCGCGGCGTCCAAGTTGACGGCGTTCCCCTCGTCAGTGTCGATGTGGACCTCGAGCTTCACTTTTGGATCAGCTCGCACAACAAGGTTTTCCAAGACTGTCGTGCATCCGGGGGACTCAATTCGCAGATGTAGCGCGTCGCCGTTTTTTACGCCGTAATGTTCAAGATCTGCCGGCCCCATGTGGATGTGTCGCATGGCTCGGATCACTCCGGCCTTCAGTTCCACGACCCCCTTTGGCCCGACGAGCACACAACCGGGCGTGTCGTGGTGGTCGCCACTGATGCGAACGGGGACGTCGATTCCGAGCGAGATTGCATCGGTAAATGCCAATTCGACCTGAGACGGACGGCACGGACCGAGCACTCGCACGTCCGGCAGCATTCGCTTGCGAGGCCCGACAACCATGACGGTCTGCTTCGAAGCGAAGTAGCCATCTTGATAAAGGTCTTTGTGGACTTCGAGTTTTGCGCCTTTGCCAAACAACACTTCAACATGCTCGTCAGAAAGATGGACGTGGCGCGCCGAAATGTTGACAACCAAAGGGTTTGGCTTTGGTTTACTGACGGTGCCGGGGAGATGCTTCATGAGCACTTCGCGAACGATTGCTTCGACATCGGTTGGGTTGTATCTCGCTGCTGCTGCCGTCATGACGTCTTCCTGTCGCCCTCAAGTTTTAAGAGAGCCGTGTCGCGCGTGCCTCGCGTCCAAGGTTGCTCATTTTGAATTTGCTGGTATCTGAGGCGATGGTTTCACACCGCTCCGCACTGCGTGATCGGCTTTCCTGTCGCGAAACGACAGGGCTACTCTTCCACAACGGTGAGTTTGATTCCTGTTTTCTCGATAACCTCTCGCCACTCTTCCGAAACCCCCCCGTCGACGACCATCCGGTGCACCGCCGTAAGCGGAGCTAGATGTGCCAAAGCTCGATGTCCGAACTTGCTGCTGTCGGTGACGACGATCACTTCCTCCGCTGCGGCGATCATTTGGCGTTCGGTTTCCACCAGCAGCGTGTTGCTGTTGAACAAACCGGACTCCGTAATCCCGCCGACGCTCATGACCAATCGCTTGGCATGGACGTTCTTCAGCATCGACACCGCGAGATCGCCAAGAGCAACTCCAGTCTTGGGATAGACGTAGCCGCCAATGACGATCAACTCGATGTTTGGTTGATTGACGAACAACCCGACAATCGGCATTGAGTTCGTAACGACTTGCAGCGGCTTCCCCAGGAGTGCCCGTGCCACTTCAAGTGTCGTGGTCCCCCCATCCATCAGGACCACTTCCCCCGGTTCAATCAGGTTCGCAACAACTTGCGCAACCCGCTGCTTTTGCCCAAGAGCCCGATCTTTACGTACTTCGAATGCCGTAATCGATTCGCCGACATACGCGGCTCCGCCACGAGTCCTTCTGACTTGTTTTGACGTTTCGTCAAGATATTCCAAATCCCGCCGCACCGTCGATTCGCTGGTTTGGAGCGACTCAACCAGCTCCTGAATCGAGACAAATCCTTTTTCTTCGATCTTTTTCAGCAGTATTGTTCGTCGCTCATCAACCAGCATGACCCACGCTCTCGTCCTGAGGCTTTTCGTTACGCAGACAGGATTGCATTAAGATCGGTCAAAATCAACCAATTTATGTCAATTTATTTCATGGCAGAGCAAAATCAATCGACGCAGATCGGGCTAACTGCCGCCACCGTCAGACGGGGCAACTGCTTCACCCAAAACTTCCAGCCTGGAAGCTAGCACTTGCAAGACACCCACAGAGTTAAAGCAAAGCTTAAAGTGCTGTTTGTCTTCAGATGGCATCACTGTTCCAGCTTTGCGGTGCGTCGCCAACCATGAAGAACCCAGGACGACATACCCGCAATCATCGCGATGGCTCGCATCGAGGGCCCCATCCCCGTCATCCCACGAGAAGGCTACGACGTCGTGAAACAAGACGTCTATCAACGCCTCGCGCCAGTCCCGAAACGCAACTCGCAATCGTCCATGTTCAAAAACGAATTGCGGATACTCGGCATCGGCTGTTGAGAACGATTCATGCAGAAGTTCGTACCGAGTTTCCATAAACCACACCAATTGACCGTTGTTGGCACTGCAAACCTAAAACATAAACACCGAAAACGCTACTTGGAATCATGGTCCGTTGCTGCGTTTGGCTGGCCATCATTTTGCGTCTCGTGGCGGGATAACGCGCAACACAATTCGTAGATGCGGTCCAGTAAATATCGGAGTCGCTCATTCACCGAATCGGTTTCGTTGTCGGACACACGATGCCCATTGAGGGAATGAATGATGAGATCATTGAAGCTCCCCATTCCACCGAGGCTTGACCGAATTAGCTGAACCCCGGCGAAATTTCGAAGCTCTATCAAACGACGCGATTCGGCAACGAAGTCTCCCCAGTGTTGTTCGCCATGACGGCAAAGCAATTGCTCCGTCTCATCAAGGGTATGTACAAGGACGATCCGTTTCTCTTCGGCTTCAGCGTCGGCCATGTCCGCGAACCAATCAACGAGGTTGGTTATTCTATCCGCAATCTTCAATTCTCAGCCTTCAACTGTCGCTTAGCGAACTTACAGCCGAATCGCTTCAGGAGAGGCAT
>CAIJTL010001272.1 GCA_903823545.1 uncultured Planctomycetaceae bacterium | reverse complement strand
CGTTGAACGTCGCGGCTCCGCTGACGGAGAAGTTCACGGTCGCACTGCTGGTCGTCGAGCCGGTGCGTGTGAAGGTGTAAACGAGGTTCGTGTCACTATTCTCCGCCACCGTTGACGGGGTAACGGCCAACGAGATTTCCGGGAGCTGATTGATAATCGTGCCGACAGCAATGCTGTCGGCTCCGAGCGAGTAGCTGGGATTACTAAGCAGCGTCAGTGTGACGGACTCATCCGATTCATTGGCGTTGGTGTCAGCAACCGGATCAACGGTCACGAACACCGTCGTGGCACCGGGTGCGAAGATCACACTGCCGGTCGTCGCGGAGAAGCTTGTGGCGTTGCTGACCGAGTAATCGTCCAACAGCGTGGCGGTCCCGCTTACCGAGAACGGAACGGACAAAGAACCGCTGGTCACGCCGCTCCGTGAGAACGCATAGACGAGGTTGGTCGTACCGCTTTCCAAGACCGTGTTCGGTGTCACGATCAAGCTGACTTGTGAGTCGTCATTTTTGATCGTGCCGGTGACCGCTTGCGGAGAACCGGCGGCGTAACCGGGTCCGCTGGCCAACAAAATGGCGATGAACTCATCCGCTTCAACGGCTGAATCCACAACCGGTGTGATCGTCAACGTGGCGGTTGTCGCTCCGGGAGCGAAGGTGATCGTGCCGCCAGAGTTCGTGAATGTTGTCGTTCCAGACTGACTAAAGTCCGTGCCGAGCGTAGCGGTGAGACTGGCCGAGAACTGCACGGTCAGCGAATTGCCGGTCAGCCCCGATCGAGTGAACGTGTAGACGATCGGAGTTCCCGAATCTTCTATGACGTTTGTCGGTGAGGCGGTCAGCGTGACAACCATGTCGTCATCGACGATGGTGGTTGTCGCTGCGGCGGTCCCAACAATGTTGTAGCCAGCAGCAGGAGACAACGTGATCACGGCGGTCTCACTCTCTTCGACAAGCGTGTCGGGAGTTGGATTAAGTGTGATCGTGGCGGTGCTGACTCCGGAAGCAAACGTGAGGACTCCGGAAGTCGCGCTGAATGCCGCCGCTCCAACTTGCGAGTAATCGAAGCCGTAGATGGCCGAGCCGGAAACATTGAAGTTTACATTCAACGGTTGATTGTTTCCGCCTGTTCGAGTGAAGGTGTAAACCGACACGCCGCTGCCATCCTCGACCAAACTCGGCGACGCCTGAGTCATCGAGATGTCGAAATCATCGTTGTTGATTGTCGTGAGAACCGAACCCGCAGTGCCGTTGATGTAAGCACCAGAGGCGAGTGCGAGGCTGACGGTTTTATCCGCTTCGACCAGAGTGTCGGCCAGCGGGTCGATCTGCACGATCGCCGTGCTTTCACCCGCTGCGAAGGTAACGCTGCCGGTCCCCGCATTGAACGTTGCCGCCCCGATCGCTTGATAGTCATTGCTGAGAGTGGCCGTGCCGCCGACATTGAAGTTGACCGTCAGCGGTCGAGCGACTGAACCGGTGCGTGTGAACGTGTAAGCGATGTTGTTCGAGCCATCTTCCGGCACGCTCGCGGGAGAGGCAGCCAGCGTCACTAGGCTGTCGTCATCAATGATCGTCGCCGCCGCTGTGTTGGATGTTCCGATGAGGTAGCCCGCGCCAGTCAGCAACGTGAGCAGCACCGTCTCATCGTTTTCCGTGTTGATGTCTGCAGTTGGATCGACCGTGATCGACACCGACGTTACACCGCTGCCGAACGTCACGCTGCCGGAGGTTGCATCAAACGTCGAGGCTCCGGAGACCGAGTAATCGCTCGATGTCGGGTTGGTTGCGAACGAGGCCGAACCGCCGACAGCGAAGTTGACGATGAGAGCGTTATTGGTCGTACCGACTCGGTGGAACGTGTAGATCAAATTCGTGGAACCACTTTCCGTCACCTCGTTTGTCGAGACATCGACAGAGAGAATCGTGTCGTCGTTAAGAATTGTGCCGATAGCAGATCCGTTTGGCGGAGAGATCGTGACGCTGTGACCGCCGTTGTTGAGTCCGCTCAAGGCCAGATTAAACGTTTCGTCTGGCTCGAGCGTGGCATCTGACGTGGTCGAAACAACAACCGACTGCGATGTTGTTCCGGGAGCAAAAGTCAGCACGAGATTACTGATTGGCGTGTAATCGTTGTCGTTGATCGTGGCCGTGATGTCCGACGTGTTGACCGTCACCGACGTCGCTACTTCCACAGGGTTCGAGAGCAGCGCGGTGAAGCTGATGTTGCTCCCTTCGATTGTTTGAGCGTTCGCAATGCTGAAGACCGCGTTGTCGTCGTTCGTGATCGTTCCGGTGGCAGTCGAGTTTGTAGATGAGATCGTGACCAAGCGACCGCCGCTGACGAGGCCCGAAAGGGTGGCCGAGATCGTTTCGTCCATTTCGACCTTGTTGTCGGTCGTCGTGTTAACGGTCACGGTCTTCGTCGTGTCACCGGGAGCGAAGGTCACTAATTGAGAACGAATTGCCGAGTAATCGTTGTCCGCTGTCGTCGCCGTCCCGTTGCTCGTTGAGAAGAGAACCGAGGTTGTGACATCGGTTGCGCTCGACAGGCTGATCGTGAAGGCGATACCGCTCCCTTCAGAGGCCGACGCATTTGCGATGCTGAAGACTGCCGTGTCATTGTCGGTGATCGTGGCTGCGGCAGAGTTGTTCGTCGTAGAAACGGTGACTGACCGACCGCTGACGCTCGCGGTGCCGAGTGACGCGGAGAACGCTTCGGTCCCTTCGGGACGAGAATCGTTCGTCGTGTTAATCGTGACGACTTGAGTTGTCTGACCAGCGGCAAACGTAATGGCTTGAGCGTTGAAGACCGTGAAGTCGTTGTCGGCTGCGGTCGCCGTCCCGTCGAATGTGCTTAGGGCCAACGATGTGACAACATCGACCGGATTCGACAACGTGATCGTCACCGTAACTCCGGCACCTTCGGTGACCGTGCCACCGCCAGTCATGCTGAAGACCGCGCTGTCGTTGTTGGTGATCGTCCCCGTTGCCGAACCGTTCGCTCCGGAAACTGTCACGTTGCGTCCGCCGCTGCTCGCGTTGCTGAGCGACGCGGTGAAGCTCTCATCGAGTTCGACCTTACTGTCGGTCCTGCTGTTGACGGTGACGGTCTGCGAAGTTTGTCCGCTGGTAAACGTCAGGATTTGCGAGTTGATCGCCGTGAAGTCGGCATCCGCCGCTGTCGCCGTGCCGTCCAAGGTGCTGAACGTGACCGACGTGGCGACATCGACCAAACCGGTCAACGTAATCGTGAAGGTCAGGCTTCCCCCTTCGGTCGTAGATGCCCCTGCAATGCTGAAGATCGCCGCGTCATCGTTCGTGATTGTTCCTGTCGCTGTGCCGTTCACGCCGGAAATCGAAACGCTACGACCTCCGGTAACGAGGCTGCCGAGCGTGGCCGATAAGGTCTCGTCCAATTCGACCGTCGTGTCGGTCGTCGTGTTGATCGTCACCGTTTGTGAGGTCGTACCCGCATTAAAGCTGACGAGCTGATTTGTCACGGCGGAGTAATCGCTGTCAGAAGTTGTCGCGGAACCGTTCGCGGTGGTGAGCCTCACCGACGTCG
>CAIJTL010001271.1 GCA_903823545.1 uncultured Planctomycetaceae bacterium | reverse complement strand
CGGGAGTTGTCCCGCCGATCTCGACATCGAACGCAGAGCCGCTCGCGAAGGTCACGCTGCCGCTGTTGAGGATGCCGGGACTCGTGCCGGGAGCAACGTGTCCGCCGCTCTGCACGGTCAGCGTGTTCGCGCTGTTGATCGTCCCTGTTCCACCGAGCGTGCCGCCATTTGCGACCGTGGTGTTGCTGGTGATCGAGCCGGTGAGATTCAGACGTCCGTCGTTGACCGTCGTCGTGCCTGAGTAGTTGTTGGGGTCGGTGAGCGTCAGCGTTCCCGAACCTGACTTCACCACGTTGCCGGTCCCACTGATCACGTCAGAGACCGTGCCGTTCGTGCTGCTCAGGCTGAAGGTCGCCGTCCCGGAGCCGAGATTGATCGGTCGATCAAACGTGATCGTGCCGCTCCCCGACGAGTCGTTATCGCCCGTGAAGAAGAGATTGCCACTGGTTGTCGTCACGGAGCCACTGGCTCCCGAACTGACCACATCCGCCCCCGCTTGCAACGTGACGTTGCCGGAAGCGGAGCTCACTGCATTGCTAACGGTCACATTGTTAGCGATGGCGTTGAGCGTCAGTGACGCATTGCCGGTCACGCTCGTGCTGTTGGTGACGGTGATGTTGCCATTTGTCGAAGAGAGATTCACGTCGCTGGCTGATGAAGGGTTGAAGCCATCAATGTTCGCCAGCGAGACGCCATTCGCCTCGTTGAGCAGAATGCTGCCACCAGAGCCGTTGAAGAAGGACAAATTCGTCGCGTTGATTTCCAGCACTTGATCGGCACCTGAGTTACCAACGCCATTGACCGTTCGCAGCGTCAAGTTGGTCGCAGTGATGTCTGTGCCGCTCGCATTGCCATCGACGATCCCCGCGCCCGTACGCACGATGAGGGTGCCGAGGCTGATCGGAGCCGTCACTGTGATGTTGCCCGACGCATTGGCGTCATTGCGGCCGACTCGAACGGTCCCGCCGACCAGATCGAGTTCCGCATCGGACAATTCCAACGTGCCCGCTTGACCGGGGTTGGTTCCCAGAATGATCAACTCACCTGCGTTGAAATTCTCCAGCCGCACTTGACTCGCCGACATCGTCGCGGCCAAGTCCATTTCATCCGCAACGAGCTTCAAATCGGAACTACTGGTCACTCGTAAGTGAGCCCCCGCCGCCGTTGTCAGCACCGCATCGTTCGCCGTCACGTTGAGATTCAGCGATTGCGTTGTCGTGATGTCATTCGCAGCCGGGGTGTTGGCAATCGTCAAGTTTCCCGAAACATTCACGTCAAGATCGTTCGCCGAAATGCCATCCACGCCATCGACCGACGTCACGGTTAGTCCGTTCGCATCGTTGAAGTCCACGGAGAAACCGGGCGCGCTGATCGCCACGTTCGTCACGTCAGTCATCGCGTGAGTCACACTCGCTGCCCCAGCCGCTCTGATCGCCAAGCTGTTAACCACCACGCCGCCAGCCGTTCCCGTGACCGTCGATCCCGAAGTGAGATGCAGCGTCGTCACGTTCGCGGGACTGATGTCGGACGAAATCGTGATCGCACCGCTGCTGGAATCGCCGACTCGCAGCGTGCTCGCCGTGACTCGATCCAGTTCCGCATCGGTCAAGCTCAGAGAGCCGGTCGTCTGCGTGCCGACGTTGATCGGTCGCGTGGCGGTCTGTGTTACGAAAGTTACAGTAGAAGCCGATTGCAGCGTGCTGGTCGTGTCGATTGCGACATCGTCAGCGGTGATCGAGACCGTTCCCGTACCCGACGTGATGAGGTCCGCGCTCGCCGCAGTGTTGAACGTCGCTGTCGTGATGCTCAAGCTCTTGTCAGCCGCCATCGTCACGTCTTGATTGATCGTGACCCCGGTGCCGGTTGTGAGTGACAGACCGTTGCCGTGCGTGATCGCCGCGCTGACAGTGAGCGTGCCGCTGGTGGAGTCACCGATCTGAGTCGTTCCCGAAGTGACTCGATCCAGTTCCGCATCGGACAGTTCCAGCGTGCCGCTTGTCGTGTCCACTGCCGAGCCAACATTGATGGCGATACTGGCTTGATTGCCAATCAGTGCGACGACTTGCCCGGTGGCGGTCACGTTGCCAGCCAGGTCCATCTTATCCGCTTGCAGAGCTACGCCACCGGAAGTGGTCTGAACTGTCTGGCCGCTGCTGATCGTGAGCTTGTTATTGCTTCCCACCGATCTGATCGCGACCGCGCCACCCGCTGTGACGCCGCTCGTGGAATTGACCGTGCCAACCGTCAGGTCGTTCGAGTCGGTGTAGGAAAACGCCCCGCCGACGTTCGCTGCCAGTGTGGCCACTGCGTTCGACGTGTTGGTCAACGTGGCTGAACCGGTCGCCGTCACAAGCAACGATCCAGTGGTCGAAGTCGCAATCCTTGATGTCTGAGTCAGCGATCCCGTGACGTTGAGTGTGATGGTCCGCGTAAAGAAACTCGACAGCACACCAACGACGCCATCCACGGTCCCAATCGAAAGATCGCTCGCGTTGGTAAAGGTAATCGGATCGGAGGCCGTTTCGATCGCCAGTGTCGTGACCGAAGTCGTGGAGTCGGTGACGTTGACGGTCCCATTCGCGTCAATCGCCAATTGGCCAACGACGATGCCGCCGCTCGTCGCCGTCACATCGCCCAGACCGTTCGACGTGTCGAGACGCAGGATCGGAATGGGAGTCGCGTTGTTCGACAGATTGATGTCGGCACTCACGGTAATATTGCCCCCCCCCGCACCACCCGTGCGAATCAACAATTTACCCGCCGTGATCCGATCTAATTCCGCATCGGTCAAACTCAGCTTGCCAGAGGCTTCGGTTCCCAAATCAATCTCGCGAGACTCCGAGTTCGGTCGCAGCGTCACCGTGCTCGTTCCGCCATCCAAGTTGGCGGTGGAGTTGATCGCGATATCATCCGATCGGATCGTCAGGCCGCCGGTTCCCTTCACGGTCGATGAGGCATTGAGTTGAGTCAGATTGGACGTCGTTACGGAGAACGCCGACGAGCCGAAATCGGACGTCCCATTAAAGCTGATCGCCCCCGGCGAATTATCGAGCGTCACGTTGAAGATGTCGGAATACGCGTTCGCTCCGCTGTTATTGAACGTCACCGTCGAACCGGTTCCCGAATCGACAATCGCAATCGTCGAGTACCGCGTTAGCCCGGACGCATTCAACGTCAGGCTCGTGGAGCCGAACGCCGAAAAGTCCCCCGTGCTGACCACGCCACCGTTCGTGAAGCTCGTGTCGATCGAGAACGTGTACGTCGTCCCGTTCGAGATGACCGCCAAGTCCTCATTTGCCGCCAGCGAGATCGTCAGCGTGCTCCCGCCGCCGTCCGAAACCGCCGCCAATAGCGTCCGCTGCTCCAGCAGTTCGGCCAATGCTGCCGATCGGACTGGCATGGATTGGCCGATTCGTCGATTCGTTGTCCGTCCCGTCAACCGCGTCTTCAACCGATTCAACCACTTGAGCATCCGCATAATCGTCACAACCCCTACAACATGTTTCGATTCCACCATCCGGCAATGTCGGGCAATTCTGCGACAGCCATCAACTAG
This sequence comes from uncultured Planctomycetaceae bacterium, assembly GCA_903823545.1. Classification (GTDB taxonomy): domain Bacteria; phylum Planctomycetota; class Planctomycetia; order Planctomycetales; family Planctomycetaceae; genus SXKJ01. The sequence goes on along the minus strand of CAIJTL010001271.1, from coordinate 1,312 downwards.
ATCGCTGCCGCGCAACACGACTTTTGATGAATTCTCTTTGGGTGCCATGCAGCGGGACGGTGCATGCGGATTTTGGGGCTCGAATCCCGGCGCGTTGACAGATTGACGTTCAACGGTTCGCCAGAGCGGCTTATGCTGCGTGCCGATTGGCTGGGTCACGGCAGACCCGTTTTGGAAATCAATTCATGGAGTGTCTGCGATGAAAACGACTCACACCGCGACTGTCATCAACGGCGCGTTGAAACTGGATGATCCGGTCGAATTGCCGGAACAAAGACCTTTGACGGACTCTGTCACGCCAACAACCGACGCAGCTCGACGAAAAGAGATTTTGAAAAAGTTCTTTGAGTTGAGCGACGCGACTCCATTGTTTGGGGAACCATACACTCGGGAGCAGTTGCATGAACGCCGCTGACACCAACGTTTGGGTTTATGCGATTGACCATCGCGACCTTGAACGGAGGCAGAAAGCCCGTGACTTGCTCAACCAGTTGGATGACTCCGGTGAGACGATTATTCCTTGGCAAGTTGCCAGTGCGTTCGTGAATTGCCTGCGGCGATTTGAAGGAAAGGGCGTGATCAGCTCCGACAAAGTTAATCTTTGGGTCGAATGGATGATCGAGCTGTTTCCAGTCATCACGCCGCAACACACGACTGTGTTAACTGCTTTGGACCTCAGCCGCCGTTTCAGCCTTTCGCATTGGGACAGCATGTTGTTGGCTGCTTGTGTCGAAGCGGGTGTCACAACGCTGTACTCCGAAGATCTGTCCAACGGCATGCGCTACGATTCGGTGCTGGTCATCAATCCGTTCGCTGCCTGAGTCTGCAAGACCACCGTTACTATCTGCGACATGGCCACTCTTTCTGACCTTCTGCAAACTGCATTAAGACAGCATCAAGCTGGGCAACTGGTTGAGGCCGAGCGGCTGTATCGAGCGATCCTTGCCACTCATCCGCAGCAGTCGGATGCGTGGCATTTGCTCGGAGTCATTGCGTTTCAGGGCGGGCAGCTCGACATCGCTGCCGAGCGAATCCAACAGGCGATCGCATTGAATTCCGAGGCCGCGCCGTTTCACAACAACTTAGGAAACGTGTGGAAGGCTCAAGGAAATCTCGATGCAGCAATTGCCAGTTATCGCCGAGCGATTCAGCTTCAGCCGTACTTCGCTGGCGCTCTCAACAATCTTGGAGTTGCTCTTCAAGAACATTCCGGAGACTTTGAGTCGGCTCTCGCCTGTTACGCAGCCGCATTGCAGCAGCAACCGAACTTCGCCGAGGCGTTGAACAATCAAGGAACTGTGCTGCGCCGAGT